>NZ_JAWRYN010001781.1:0-228 GCF_046534585.1 Peribacillus sp. SIMBA_075
CTATTCGCATTTAAAAAAGTTCCAGCAGTTCCAACATTGCTTGCAGGAATTGTGGTAGGAATTATTATTCTCTTTATTTTTAAACCTAGCACTTCTTTAGCTGATTTAATGAAAATTATGCAAGATGGTTACGTTTCTAAAACTGGTATAAAAGATATTGATAGCTTATTATCTCGCGGTGGTTTACAAAGTATGATGATGTCAATCGCTCTTATTTTCCTAGCTCTT
>NZ_JAWRYN010001782.1:0-228 GCF_046534585.1 Peribacillus sp. SIMBA_075
TCAGAGTGGGCGCCGGTTTCCATTCTCGAGACTGTGCTGCGGGCGACGCCGACCTTGCGGGCCAAGGCGGCCTGGCTCAATCTTGCGCTGAGCCGGATCCGCCGGAGCTCACGTCCCATCTCGATACAAGACAGCATCATTGCCTCCCGAGGCGTGTCGGAATTCAGCATAGACGCGCACACAGAAACGTGCAAACGTTGTAGCGCCAGTGCTACAGGGGAGCGCCTG
>NZ_JAWRYN010001783.1:0-228 GCF_046534585.1 Peribacillus sp. SIMBA_075
GTCCGTGGTGTGACCGCTTGGAAATACGAAGCCCATAGCTTGTCGCCAAGCGGCAATGAACCGAGTGTCTCCATATTTCCATATTCCGAAGCAAATAAGAACAGCATGGCGAAGAGGTTGACGGCGAGTGTCCCGCTGAGCATGATTTTCGAATGCAGCGACAATTGAAGGAATTCCTTGGCGCTCCACATATCGTACAGAACGGTGAAGCCGATGCCGCCCGTGATG
>NZ_JAWRYN010001784.1:0-228 GCF_046534585.1 Peribacillus sp. SIMBA_075
CTGGAAAGTCAACGAAGCGGCATTCGCGTATTCAAATAGAAGGACTAAGGTAAGGGATAGTAGTAACTATGAGGCATATAAAGATAGAAAATAAATCCGCCAGCGGCATGCTGTACTGTTTCTATTAGCACCGGCAACTATTTTACTGCAGTAGCAATTCGTGGGTTGTGGCAGGGGACTATTGGCAACAGATTTGGAAAATAGGGAGCTTTTCTTGCTTACGCAAGT
>NZ_JAWRYN010001785.1:0-228 GCF_046534585.1 Peribacillus sp. SIMBA_075
CACGCAGGTTGATGCGAAAGGGCTACGAGGTGATTATCGCGGTGGATGGTCAAGAAGGAGTGGAAGCAGCAAAATACGAGCTGCCGGACCTGATCCTGATGGATTTGAGCCTGCCAGTACTGGATGGGTGGGACGCGACACGTCAGTTAAAAGCATGTCCACAAACGAAGCATATCCCGATCATCGCTCTGACAGCACATGCGATGGCAAGCGATCGTGAAACAGCGT
>NZ_JAWRYN010001786.1:0-228 GCF_046534585.1 Peribacillus sp. SIMBA_075
AGAACGTCTTGCAAAACTAGCTGGCGGCGTCGCTGTCATCAAAGTTGGTGCTGCAACGGAAACAGAGCTAAAAGAGCGTAAGCTACGCATCGAGGATGCACTCAACTCAACTCGTGCAGCAGTTGAAGAAGGCATCGTATCCGGTGGTGGTACAGCACTTGTGAATGTATACAAAAAAGTCGCTTCAATTGAAGCTGATGGTGACGTTCAAACAGGTGTGAACATCGT
>NZ_JAWRYN010001787.1:0-228 GCF_046534585.1 Peribacillus sp. SIMBA_075
GATGTTATCGCTGAATGCTTCAAGCGCACTTTTAGTAGCCAGCGCATTCGTTGCCTTGGAATCGTTATAGAAACGGCGGCCTTGCCATTCACCGACAAATTGCGAACGGTGCTTGACCCCTGTGAAAGAAGTCAATACACGGATGATCGTTTCTTTCGTGCCTCCGGACAAGAGCGTTGCCGCCGTGGCGGACAAGATGTTCTCGAGATTGTGTTCGCCCGCAAGCAT
>NZ_JAWRYN010001788.1:0-228 GCF_046534585.1 Peribacillus sp. SIMBA_075
CGTGGCATAATACTTATTTTATAATTGACGGAATACGGCCAAAATGGCTCTTTTTACTTCCCTTCACTCTTCTCTAACACATACAAATCTTCTTCAATATTAGATAGTTTCTCTGTTACAAGCTTTCTAGCATCTCCAATCGCTTGATTGTATGCAAATGGCCCTACTAATTTAATCATTTCTTCTATTAAACGCTCTGCTTGGAAACGCCCAATTTCATCTAAATCT
>NZ_JAWRYN010000203.1:0-368 GCF_046534585.1 Peribacillus sp. SIMBA_075
CCAAGACCCTCGTGAAGGGTATTCATAATAAATAAACATGTATCCAGTCCGATTAAATCAGCGAGACGAAGCGGACCCATTGGGTGATTCATTCCAAGTGTCATGACACTGTCAATGCTTTCTGCATCTGCCACGCCTTCATAAAGGGTATAAATCGCTTCATTGATCATCGGCATCAATATACGATTTGAGACAAACCCCGGGAAGTCTTCCACTTCAATTGGGGTTTTGTTTAATTTCTTCGCTGTTTCAAAAACGATTTGATACGTTTCGTCATTCGTTTGCAGGGCACGGATGACCTCAACAAGTTTCATGACAGGAACCGGATTCATAAAATGCATGCCAATGACCTGCTCTGGCCTTGTCGT
>NZ_JAWRYN010001789.1:0-228 GCF_046534585.1 Peribacillus sp. SIMBA_075
CTTATTCATCCCCGTGGAACGCATAGCTTTGATAATCCGACTTCTTTAATTCTTTAGCAAGACCCGGAAAATGATTATAAGGGAACCGAAAGAAGTTCGCCCCTTGCTTTAAAGGAAATAAACCGGTATTCACGATCAGCTCTCCGTCTGATGAATTTCCAAATACAGTCTGTGGATATACATGCGGGAAGGACAGACCCTCTTTCGCCAATTCATTCATGAATGGTG
>NZ_JAWRYN010001790.1:0-228 GCF_046534585.1 Peribacillus sp. SIMBA_075
CCGTCATCAGTGAAGGCACGATGACCATGAACGTCAAGACCACCTGCAGGAACTTCCAGAAGTTCGAGATGCCCGGTTCCGTCAATTGGTGGTGAAACCCGACCGGAATCGAAAACAGGATGAACAAGACGAACGCAAGACGCGCCAAGGAATCACTGAATACTTTCACGCCGAGCAGTTTCGGCACGATCGTATACCAGGCAATGTACGCCGGAAGCAGCCAGAAAT
>NZ_JAWRYN010001791.1:0-228 GCF_046534585.1 Peribacillus sp. SIMBA_075
GAACACGGCCGGCGCCGCGCTGCCCAGCGACTCCCCGACCTCCAGCCAGTGCGCCCAGTGATCGGCCATGTTGTAGCCGCAGAACGGGAGCATGGCGAACGGGTCGCGCCGCAGCTCCCCGACCGTGCCCTCCGCCGCGGCCGTCCGCTCGGACGAGATCGTCGCACCGAGGAACACCCCGTGCCGCCAGTCGCGCGCCTGAGCCACCAGCGGGACGTTGGTCGCACG
>NZ_JAWRYN010001792.1:0-228 GCF_046534585.1 Peribacillus sp. SIMBA_075
CAATTTCTTTTAAGTACATACGAACAGGGTCATTGATTTTCACACCTGGCGGCACACTTAAATCATTAAGGTCAAATTCTTCTTCCGTTTTTGTAATTTGACGATTATTAGGACCTTCGTCGTTGTCATTGTCACCAACTAAGTCAATCCCTTGTTCACCTAAATATTCCTAGTATTCATCCATTTGATCGGATTCAATTTCAAATCCATTCATGCGTTCTGCAATCT
>NZ_JAWRYN010001793.1:0-228 GCF_046534585.1 Peribacillus sp. SIMBA_075
CCATTTTCCCTCGGCTTGTAATTTTTTATTGTCAGTTACTTTCCCGACAACTTCCTTTACTTCACCCTTTACCTTATCAATGGCACCTTCTACTTTTTCTTTTAAACCATGATCATGTTTAGTCATACATTTCTCCTCCTTGTAGTTTGAGTAGAATTCTCTTTTCATATTGCAAGTTGAATGATGTATCTAGTAATAGCGTAACAAATTTAGTTTGAATATTCAAAT
>NZ_JAWRYN010001794.1:0-228 GCF_046534585.1 Peribacillus sp. SIMBA_075
CTACGTGTCACTTGCATCCCTTGAATACGTTCATGTAAATACCCTTGCATAGTTGCTAACGCTTGCGAGCGCTCTTTCGTCAATTTTCGAAGGCGCCCGAAAAAATATTTCACTGCCACTACATAAATAGGTAAAATTAATAACGCAACAAATGTTAATTTTATATTCATAGAAAACATAACAATAATAGCAATTGCAATTGTTGCAGTATCTAGCCAAACATTCATC
>NZ_JAWRYN010001795.1:0-228 GCF_046534585.1 Peribacillus sp. SIMBA_075
CGTACATGGCGCGGTCGGCCGAGCCCATCCAGTCGTCCAGGCCGCGGTGGTGCGGAGCCAGCAGGGCCACGCCGATGCTGACCCCGACCCGCAGGCCGGGCGAGCGCGCCGGGTCCAGCGCGGCGACGGCCTCGCGCAGGCGGTTGGCGACCGCTTCGCCCTCGGTCAGGCTCGCCGCCAGCAGCAGGGCGAACTCGTCACCCCCCAGGCGCGCCGGGAAACCGCCGG
>NZ_JAWRYN010001796.1:0-228 GCF_046534585.1 Peribacillus sp. SIMBA_075
CTATATGTACTATTGTATATTCTACCCTCAAGTTACCGCAATACTCAGAATTTTTAAACCAGAGGCACTATAAGGATGCACCTCATATGTAAAGGCTTTCTTTATTACGGAGTAATTTTCTTCAAATATCCTTCTAACTGTTCTTTCGTTTGTTCACCTATAATTTGTTCGACTACTATTCCATCTTTATTAATCAAAAAGCTTGTCGGTAATGGTCCTACCCCATAT
>NZ_JAWRYN010000204.1:0-368 GCF_046534585.1 Peribacillus sp. SIMBA_075
CTTTCTAACAAATGATTCGCTTGATCCTGCTTCACAATCAGGTCATCCTGATCATAAGGAAAATCTTCGTCCTCTTCGTCACTCATATCGAGCAGGTCGAGAAGATCATCATTTTCATCCGTAAATTCCCCATCCTCTTCCAAAGCGGCATAAGCAGTGGCTGACTTATAGGCCTCTTGAAAAAGTCCGAGATTGGCATAATTATTCGCTTTAAAATAGTGACACTCTGACATGTTTTCATCTACGTGTTCGAGGATGAAATCAAGCAGTTCATTTGATTGTTGGTAATGACCCATTTCAGTATAAATAATGGCAAGCTGTGACAGCATTTCTACATTTTCAGGCTCAAGTACAATAGCCCGCTGTAT
>NZ_JAWRYN010001797.1:0-228 GCF_046534585.1 Peribacillus sp. SIMBA_075
CTGCTCGATGATCGTCTCGTCACGATGGATTTTTCGGCCCATGGTGTCGACCTTCGACAGCAACTGCGCAGCGAGTGCGCGCAGTTGTTCGGCTGTCATTTGGTCGAGCTTTTGCGCTGCAGCCGTGCATGACTGCTTCGCCTGCGCAAGCCATGCCGCCTCTTCCTGCCATACTTTTTGGCGTTCGCCGATCATCCGTTTGATCTCATCTGGACTCGGACCGCCAGG
>NZ_JAWRYN010001798.1:0-225 GCF_046534585.1 Peribacillus sp. SIMBA_075
AAAATGTTCATCGTATACATAGTCCTGTTTGCGGAAAAATCCTTCTTTGGTGCGAGGACGTGTATAAGGTAAAGCCGCTGTAATCGCCGGTGTTTTATAAGCTGCATCTGCGGCAACGGCTTCCGGTTTTCCAACTTTCTCAATCACATGTTCAACTAGTGGCTCTAAGATCTGACTGTCATGTATATTTCCAGGTGTTACAATCGTTCCCAATACAAAACCGTT
>NZ_JAWRYN010001799.1:0-220 GCF_046534585.1 Peribacillus sp. SIMBA_075
TGGTCATCGGAGTCAGACTAACGGATGGGCTCAAAGGCACCATAGTTCAACGACCTTCTTCGCCAGCCATTAAAACACTATCGACATAGAGACCAATTTTCATTCTCTGTGGTGAAGCGCTGATTTTTGCGCTTCATGGATGGCTAACGGGTGCGTTAGTTGTGCGAAATGTTTCTAACTTAAATTGAGAATGGTCACATTACTCAGGTAAAGGTTAGAC
>NZ_JAWRYN010001800.1:0-219 GCF_046534585.1 Peribacillus sp. SIMBA_075
GTGGGCCTAAATGGACTCGAACCATCGACCTCACGCTTATCAGGCGTGCGCTCTAACCAGCTGAGCTATAGGCCCATTCACATAAATAATAAGCTTCTGCTTCCCAAGCTTATCGCGGGATTACTATTTAATTGAATGAATCACTCATTCAAAACTGAACAAAACAAAAGCGCTCTCGTAATTATCCTTAGAAAGGAGGTGATCCAGCCGCACCTTCCG
>NZ_JAWRYN010001801.1:0-215 GCF_046534585.1 Peribacillus sp. SIMBA_075
TTGCTTTTTTGATAGTGTGTGCTCACTTAAAATTTAACGTTGGCGCTTTGTTTTGTTCAGTTTTCAAAGAGCAATTTGACTCTTATAAAGAATCAACTTTCTTATCATATCAAAGCCAAATCGGCTTGTCAAGTTTTTTTGGTGGAGCCTAGCGGGATCGAACCGCTGACCTCCTGCGTGCAAGGCAGGCGCTCTCCCAGCTGAGCTAAGGCCCC
>NZ_JAWRYN010001802.1:0-214 GCF_046534585.1 Peribacillus sp. SIMBA_075
AAAACAAAAATTTCATCAGAAGAATAATCCAAAATTTTAATAAGCGTTTCCATATCCAAATCGAAATTGGTTAAAAAATTGGATAGAATCATGTTGTGACCTCCTGAAAAACATAATGTGAGTTTGAGAGAACTCAGTTGAGTACAAGAACGTTCAAAAAAAATGAATGTTGGGCGATTTAGTGAATCAACATGTGGTTTCGCCGCTCTTTAAA
>NZ_JAWRYN010001803.1:0-212 GCF_046534585.1 Peribacillus sp. SIMBA_075
AAAAGAAGAAAAACCGGAAGAGCCAAAGGTAACAGAAGAGCCGAAAGAGCTAGAGAAGCCAGAAGTTACGGAGAAGCCGGAAATTCATGTAAAACCAGAAGAAGAGCAAACTAAAGAAGAAACAACAGAGGAAATAAAAGAAGAAAAACCGGAAGAGCCAAAGGTAACAGAAGAGCCGAAAGAGCTAGAGAAGCCAGAAGTTACGGAGAAGC
>NZ_JAWRYN010001804.1:0-210 GCF_046534585.1 Peribacillus sp. SIMBA_075
GATCAAATACTCGTGAATTGATCTTTACTTGCCTGAATGAGCAGCAAACTCATGAGATAAGAGCGTTTACTCGTGAAACAAGTGGATTTACGCGTGAAATTGGGTCAAATACTCGTGAATTTGATCTTTACTCGCCTGAATGAGCAGCAAACTCATGAGAAAAGAGCGTTTACTCGTGAATTTGGATCAAATACTCGTGAAATTAGGTCG
>NZ_JAWRYN010001805.1:0-208 GCF_046534585.1 Peribacillus sp. SIMBA_075
GGGCCAATAGAGGTAGATTTTCTCAGTTTATTCTGAGGAAATCTACCTTTTTTTGTTTTATAATCAAGGTAATAAATTTATGTGGGTGAGTACGATGATTCAAAAACAAACGTCTATGGTTTTTAGTCCTCATATGGCCATTTATGATGTAGTGGTTCCAAAGGATAACATGTTACGCAAGATCAATGAACTTATTGACTTTTCTTTT
>NZ_JAWRYN010001806.1:0-207 GCF_046534585.1 Peribacillus sp. SIMBA_075
CGGAAGGTGCGGCTGGATCACCTCCTTTCTAAGGATAATTACGAGAGCGCTTTTGTTTTGTTCAGTTTTGAATGAGTAATTCATTCAGATACGAAAGATAAGCATCACGATGTGATGGATTCTTTCTACTTTGTTCCTTGAAAACTAGATAATAGATAGAAGGCAATTAATTTTTTTCAAAGCATCAGTAAGATCTTTTTTAACGGT
>NZ_JAWRYN010001807.1:0-207 GCF_046534585.1 Peribacillus sp. SIMBA_075
ATTCAAAAACTAAAAATGGTTTTATGTATTTATTCAATTAACTAACCTTCCCTCTCTTTATCCATATATTGTTAATTCATTTTAACATACCTAGAGTTAATAAAATCTAATAAAAAATAGGCCATTATTCTTTTAAAGGGTCTGTTGTTTAAATGCTGGTGGGATTTGAGCTACTTGAAAAGGATAAATGATGAGATTAATTTCTTT
>NZ_JAWRYN010001808.1:0-207 GCF_046534585.1 Peribacillus sp. SIMBA_075
GCTGAATAGAATCATGTTTAGAAAGCATCCTCATCACCTCAAGTTTTAATACTTCTATTTTAAAACAAAAGCGACTCCAGGCAAAAGTGTTTATCTAAAAGATAAGACAAAGTTGATTGGAGCGGGTGTACGAGACTCCTGCTTAGAAAAGCGCGTCTAGGGGAGACACCAAAGGCGAAAGCCGAGGAGGCTCCCCGACCGCCCGCG
>NZ_JAWRYN010000205.1:0-367 GCF_046534585.1 Peribacillus sp. SIMBA_075
GTTATATGAGCTTCATCAAATGATCACAGAAGAAGCTCCTGCTTTGAATAAACAGGAAACCTTCTATTTTTTCATGAAGCAGCTGATCGGAGCCTATGCTGATATGCCAGAGAAAAAAGCGTCAGCATCGCATACTAATGAACAGAAAGTCCAAGACGTACAGGAATATATCGAGGCGCACCTCACGGAAAATATATCGTTAGACGAATTAGGTGAGCTTGTGTCAATGAACAAATACTCACTGCTTCGAGCTTTTACAAAGTTCAGAGGGACCACGCCTTATCGTTATTTACAGACAGTCAGAGTGAACTATGCGAAGGAACTTCTCGCCCAAGGATTGAAGCCTGTAGATGCGGCTGTCTCCGCT
>NZ_JAWRYN010000206.1:0-367 GCF_046534585.1 Peribacillus sp. SIMBA_075
GGACGCTTCTTCGTAGAAGGTTTGCGTACAGATAGTTTAATGTTAGGACCACTTCGTATTGCACAAGTAATGTCTATTGGAATTGTTGTTATTTCTATCATTTTCATTATTGTGAGACGAAAAATGGGGCAAGCTGATAAAAGATATTCGGAAAATTAGAGAAAAGTAGCATCTTATTATAAGATGCTGCTTCTTTCATATTCAGGAAAGAGAAGGGACTAAGGCAATGAGAATAAATACAGTGTTATTTGATTTAGATGGAACGTTAATTAATACAAATGAACTTATTATCTCTTCTTTTTTACATAAGTTAAATCACTATTATTCTAATCAGTATAAGCGTGAAGATGTATTGCCATTTATCGGT
>NZ_JAWRYN010000030.1:0-60568 GCF_046534585.1 Peribacillus sp. SIMBA_075
ATGTAACAAAGTGTTATATTTAGATGAAAAAATCAGTCTAATAAAACTGGTTTTTTCTTTTGTTATATTTTATACATCATTAGTCTACATAACACTCTCTTTTTCATTTACTCCACTAACTATTCCTTCTTGAACACACTTAATCTACCCATTTTTATTGGGCTATTCTGCCCTGATAATTTATTTATAACAAAATAAAAAGGACCCTTGGTCCCTGTGAACTGTGCCCTTCAAAATGGACAGTCTTAAAAAAACACCTATAAATTAAGCAGCAAATAGTTGACTCCCGTATTGTAAGGGTTTGAGGTTATCGCTCCCTTTGCCCCTCGCTCACACCGTAGGTGCCTTTCATCGCATACGGCGTTCCAACTAATCCAATTCGATTTAATCATCAACAATTCTGATATCGTAATATCTTCCGTGTCTCAACGCTTCCGTTTCAATAAGTCGGCGCCTCCCGTGGGAGGCAATTTTAAAAGTTATTATCTCTTCCATATATGGTGGGGTATGCGGACCTTGGAAACTTACTACTTGAACTGTAACGATAAAATAGATCAAGGTTCTTTTCGTCTTGTTTTATTTCGAATATTTTCTCATTACCTCTAAACCAATCTGCCCCTATTACCAAGCTAATTGGTTCCAGGACAGAAATGGCGGATTTGAACGTTAAACACAAGTTTAAATTATTTCTCTACTGCAGGTGCTTCTAGCTGTGGGCGCAGTGTTATTAACGCTTATTTTTAAGTTAAATAGTAAGGCAAAACATAAAAAGGGCACTTCCTCGAACAAGAAAGCACCTACATGTTATATAAAGCTATTGGACTTTAATTATACCATGGGTTTCCTTTAAATAGGAGGGAATTATGATTAATTAAAAAAAGTAGTTATTTGTTTGAAGATATTATGACATTAGAAAAAGACTTGGGTAGTTGATAAACATCGCTTAGACATCAAGTTCACCACATATTTCTGTTTACTCCTTATTCTTTAGCTAAACTCAAAATTAACCTACCCTTTAGCTCCAAAAGAAAAAGAGCTGCCAAATGAAGTGAACCCAAAAAGTTAGACACTTTATTTACTTAGGCAGCCTTGAGGGCATGAACCCGGTAATCTACCGGGCTCAGCCTTTTAATTTCACCTTGATTCGTTGATGATTGTAATAAATGAATGTAGCTAATCAAGTAAACCAGCATTAATCAAGCTTTGAACAAGACCTTCGCTCGCGGAAACAATGATATCACCCTTGAATTCTCTATTCAGCTCTCTTACTTTTCGAGATGACATCAGAGTTAAGCTGAGAAATGGTATCATCGTAGTCCGCAGTGAATTTCCGTATCTTATTCATGGCATCCAAATCTCCCTCTTGTAAGGCCAAATAAAATCCTATAACCACTACTGGAATCGCGACCATTAGTAAAAATCCGGCATTTGTTCAAAATAGAAATTTTGTCAAGATTGATCTTATTGCTCTTAACATACTCTTTAATTATTTTAAGATTCTGAACGGCTATTTCTTCAGATTTTTTTCCTGAAGTACTCCCCTGCTTGAATGATGACAATAAAAATAAATGTGATAACAATAGAGGTAACGATATTACTAGGCATCCTTTTCCCTCCTCATATAAATCATCATTTTTTACTGTGGATTCACTGTTTAAGATAGCAGTTTGAGTAACGCTTTTACAATTTTTTCTTTATCTACTTCAGGATTCCTACTGGAATTGGGAATCTCATGTATAGTCAATTGAATGTCAAATTGATTTGCTAAACCTAGGAGAAGATCACTCACTTTTTACAATTTTTCACTGACTTCAGGGCCTGATTAAGCCCACTTATTGTGTAAGTAGTAGTTTGTTTAAGTTCTAAGTTGTTCTTCTCCTCAAATTCTAAGGCTAGGTGTTTCTGAAAGAGGGAGTTTTATCATTAGGATTAGGACCTAATACATTTTTAGCTAAATTGTCTTGATGATCTACCCCCTCGGGGAATTCTGCAGGAGGTTCAAAAAGAAAAAGATAAATCATCATCGATTTAGTCCGAGTACTTATCTCCCTTTGGTTAATGAAGTCACTGCAAAACTACTCTAATTTAATTTAGTATCATCAAAAAACTGTCCAATTTATGTAAATTGGACAGTCTTACGGATAATAGAATGAAATTTTACTATCCTTCGAGAGGGGAAATGTTTATTTAGCTGCACCAGCTTTATTTATCACTTCCTTCGCTACCTGCAATGCGGATTCATAATCTGCGTGATCCGTGACTTCCGGTACATATTCCACATACTTAATGGTTCCTTCTTGATTTATTACAAATACTGCCCTGCATTCCAATCGTTGTTCTTTCATATACGTTCCATATGCAGAACCAAATGACAAATCAAAGTGATCAGAGAGAATGGTTATAGCTTCGACATTACTTTCTTTACACCATCTTGCTTGAGCAAAGGGAAGGTCTGCGCTGATAGCCAACACCGCTACATCATCACCCATTTTGCTTGCTTCTTCATTTAAGAGCCTTGTTTGTAAGTCACATACACCAGTATCAAGCGAAGGAACAGTCGTGATGATGCATGTCTTATTTTTATAGTCTGTTAAATGTGCTTTACGGCGGTCATTTGTTAATAGTGTGAAGTCAGGGGCCATATCCCCTACTCTTAGTTCAGGACCAATCAAGGTCACTGGATTCCCGCCTAAAGTCACTACACCTGTACGCTCATGTGCCAAATTGAACCCTCCAACTCTCTTACTGATTTATTAGCTTCCTCGGTAGGTGCTATATCCTCCCGGAGCAACAAGCAGAGGAACATGATAATGTTCTTCATTACTTCTTATTCCAAAACGAAGTGGGACCTTATTTAAAAATGGCCTTATATTGGGATCATTCGCACCATCATTGAAATATTCCCCGACATAAAAGACAAGCTCATACTCACCTGGTTTGAGATCATCCCCTTGAAGAAGCGGATCATCCACTCGCCCATCTTTGTTTGTACAGACCTCTTTTATGAAAGAATGGTCTCCCTGTTCTGCTATGGCCCAAAGTTCTATCTTCATCCCTTTTGCCGGCAGACCTTTAGAGAGGTCTAAAACATGTGTGGTCAGCTTACTGTCCATTATCGGGAAGCCCCTACCGTTGAATCAGCTGCCTTTTTTTGATTAACGTCTTCTTGTGTAACGACAAAGCCTTGGAAGCCAAACGGAGGACGTGGTTCCTGATAAACACTTCCTTCTGAATTCGGAATGGTTTCCACAACGGTTTCCCAGGTACGATTATTGGTTTTAAATTGAACATTCGCCAGCTGAGGGAAACGTTCCAGAATCCTAATACCAATATGATAAATGAGCTGCTGAATCGAACGGTTATTCAGTTCATGGAACACTGTGTTTGCAATATCACAAATTTGTTCTGCTGCTACATATTTTTCTGGATCCGCTCCAGTGCAATCCTCCCAGCGGCTATATTCCCAATCGAAATCCAAGTAGATAAATAGTGGACGATCCTGAGCTTCTGGCAGTGTGGTGTATTCATCTTGAATAAATCCATAAAAAGAGCTTCCTTTAACCTTGATTAAATGGACATCAACTATTCCACTTGAATGCTTAACGATTTTGCTTCCGGTAGGTGTCCTTTTCACTTCGATTGTAGTGGTAGCCCTTTCATTTCTGGAACATCGATAGACAACATCACTATTTTCATGTCCTTTCCCTTTTGGAACGAGTACATGATCGAAGGGAACTTCAGTTGCTGTCAGTTCCACTGCATCTATGTGGCTATACTTATCAAGGAAAACTTCACATATGAACTTTAAAAATCCTTCCGCCGTATTTCCTTGATAATTGGCCGCCTGGCGATGAATGATGTTTTTCATGGAATCCGTTGCAACCACCAAGCTATTATCTCCTTCCGTAAAAGAAGATAAAAAAGCTTCCCCTTTTAGAGAAATCTGGCAATTGAATCCAAAAATAGTATTATCTCTTTCTGTGAAACTTGATTCCGGTATTTTCCTCAAACCTGTAAGAGGCTGCACAAAAGTCCTATATACAAATACATCCCCTTTACCGTAATACATCGTTCTGTTTTCATTTTGAGCTGTCATATTACTCCTCCTCCTAGTTTATAAAATCAGATAACCTGTGGCTGGCAATTAAGTGGATTTGCTTGATGGCTTCCTTAAGTTCATTTGCCTGATCCAAACCAATCCTTCTTTTCATCTCTGCCTTTATCACCGTTTTATCGCTGCCACGGACAGCAAATATGAACGGAAATCCAAACTTTTCTTTATACTGATTATTTAACGCATGAAATTCTTCATATTCATCCGGAGAAAGCGAATTCAAACCGGCTGCGGATTGTTCTTTAACTGATGCTTCAGCCATATCAATCCGGGCTGCTAAGTCCGGGTGGGACTTGATTAATTGGAGCTGTTCCGATAATGAGGCATTCTGTACAACTATTTCCATTTTCTGTTTTAGGTCCTCTACGGAAATGAATGGCTTGTACTCCCATGAACGCTCTGCTATCCATGGAGAATGTTCATATACCCAACCTAACTTTTGGATGAATTCCGCCTTGTTCAACTCATTAATGCTATTAAGGTCAGATATCAATACGGGCCCTCCCTTCTTCCGACTATTTTTATAATTCAAAACATTCTTAACTTAATTGAATTATATACGTACGTTTATTTATAGGTCATTAGCTGAAAAAGCTAATATTTTTCCAACCCCATTGTGCTTACCGCACTCACCGTTTAAAGAACAGGCCATCCTAATAGCTTAGGTTCTATTGCCAATATTCAAAAAATTAGTTAAATTAGAGAAAAAAGGCACAGCGAAGGGGACCTATCATGCATTTAACGATGACTGATGCATTAAAATTACCACAGATCAAACAATGCCAAGTGGCAGCTGGCATGCAGGGACTTAATAGAGAAATAGAATCCATCAATAGCTTTGATGCTCCTGATGTGCTTTCCTGGTTGAAGCCAAATGAATTGATTCTAACAACCGGATACTTATTTCAAGATAATCCGCAACAATTAGACCAATTCGTAATCGAATTGGCAAAAATGAATTGTTCAGGATTGTTCATCAAACTGGAAGAAATTCCGCAAACCACCATCAGCATTGCCAATATGGCCAATTTGCCTATTCTCAAAATCCCCCCTGAGTTTTCGCTATCAGATATCATGTCTCCCCTGCTTCGTGAAATAGTGACGAGACAGAATGAACAAAAAGGGCAAAGTTATAGCATGGAGGATATTTCCCGAGTTGGTGCCGAAAATTTAAGTTACGGGATTTTAGGAATGACGGAGGACAAATCCAGCTTCCAACAAATTACTGGGGGCTTCATATGTACGGTTTTACCTTTAACGCTGCAATGGAATGAAAGGAATGATTCCATTACTTATAAACAGCTTATCAAGACAATTGAAACATTAGCCGAGCAATATAAAATCGATAAGCTCATAAAGAATATCAAGGGCAGTCTAGTTATCATTTATCTGGATACCATCCCACTAGGGAACACCCGCTTTTATTCACAAGTCATCCAGATAAGCCAACAAATTATCTCTACTTTATCCACATACCTGCCAATGGAACTTACACTGGGAGTCGGTAACTATCATACAGGTATTAATAACCTGGCCAATAGCTTACAG
The DNA here is from genome assembly GCF_046534585.1 of Peribacillus sp. SIMBA_075. NCBI lineage: Bacteria > Bacillati > Bacillota > Bacilli > Caryophanales > Bacillaceae > Peribacillus > Peribacillus sp. SIMBA_075. Next base: position 5,663 of record NZ_JAWRYN010000030.1, read on the forward strand.
GAAGCTTTACAATCTATTGATTTGGGAAAACGATTGAACCCAGGAAAGGAAGTTTACAGCTACAAAGAATTAATAACATTTAAAATTTTGCAATATGCTCCAAAAAATGTGCTCATGGATATTGTTACAGGTAATTTAGCACCGCTTAAGGACCATGACGATGAAACCCAGTCTGATCTGATCAAAACCTTGGAGGCATATTTGCAATGCAATCTTCGACCTGCTGAAACGGCCAGACTAATGGGGGTACACCGAAACACTATCCATTTTCGAATTAAAAGCATAAAAAAACTATTAGGAATAGAATTAAGCAATGATGATCTGTTCACTTTAAAACTTGCCCTATATGCCAAACGTCTGCTGGATAATCGATAAGAAATGGCCCATACAAATGAAAAACTGCCAGGGATCCTTCATTCCCTGGCAGTTTTTCATGGGCAGTAACACTTGATTCCCGATTCCTTCAAATCATGCTTCCTTTACCAAGTCATGTAATAATAACTTCGCAGCTTTTATACTAAACTGCAATTTAAAAGCAATATCCCTCGATTTTAAATCAACTCCTAATAAGTCTTCAATTCTAGACAAACGGAACTTTACAGTATTTCGATGCACAAACAAAGCCCGTGCCGCATCTTCTATTCTCCCTCTTGAAAATAGATAGGTTTCCAGCGTTTTTAACAACTCCCCCTCATTTTCCCTATCATATACAATAATCGGCTGAATCATGGATAGCACGTATTGAGTTATGGCATCCTTAGGGATTTGGTTTATTAGATCTTCAACTTCAACGCTTGCGTAATCATTGATATTAGTCGGGTTAAGCCTCGAGCCCAGTTGAATGGCCTTTTTAGCTTCAATAAACCCTTCTTTCATATTGTAGATTCCTTTTTTTGCCTTGCTTAACCCCATGGATAGTGAAGTGCCAGGATTATCTTTGGATATAAGACCTTCTAAAAGGATGGCAATTCTTTGAGCCTGCATAAGCAGGTGTTCATCAGTCACCATCCCTTTCCCTTGCAGGATAATCAATTGACCATCGAAGTCGATATTCCAATACTTGAAATCTTCCCTTTCCGTTTGGCTTAATTTCTCCAACATTCTGCCAATTGGAAAGAATGAATCCCCTTCTTCTTTCGTTCCGTTTATTAAGAGCAGAATAAATGGCCTATCGGGATTAAAGCCAAATCCCTGTAATTGGGGGATAAAAGATGAACTCCTATTTTCACCATTCAAAAGAGAATGAAAAACTTCAACACTTCCTTTTCCATTGTTTTTCACTTTCTCCTTATTAACAAGTTCATATGTAAAGCTGAATAATAAGTCGGATAAAGGCATTTCATAAGGAATCTCCAGCAGTGGGAAATTGTACTTGTTCGCTTCTTCCACCATTCCAGGAGGAATCGTAGAAAGAAACCGCTTAATCTTGATAGCTAATCCAGCACTTCCTCTTTTCGACAATTCCCTAACAAGATTGATTTGAGCATTCAGGTCATCCTTAAACACATAACCGGTTGTCAGCAGGAGTTCCCCTCGTTTAATCCATGATATATCCGGATGATCCATTATACTTACTGAATTGATTACTCGAGTTAACCCTTGACTTCCTCCAATAACTTCCACTTGGTTTAGGGCAGGAAGTTTCAAAGCTTTTTCAATCGTTAAATACATATTTCTCCCCCTATTCTTCTTAATTATATACAGATTGAACTAGAATGAATATTCATATTTTTCCAAAAAATAGTCTTGATTTAGCATTATGGCGGTGATAATATAAAAATACACCGATTTTGTAAATAGCGTTTCTTAATAAGCAACAGAAAAACCGTCCATAAGGAAGTATTTACAAAATCACAAGGAGGCGATTTCGTTACATTCATATAATTGGAAAGTCGTGACTAATTAAAAGGGGGCAAACATGGAAAAATTGAGCAAACTAAACACGTTATTGTTAGGTTTACAGCATGTTTGTGTAATGTATGGAGGAGCGGTAGCTGTTCCACTAATCGTCGGTCCTGCAATCGGGTTGACACCAGAACAGGTCATATACCTGATCTCGTTTGATTTACTCGCCTGTGGGATAGTCACCTTGCTTCAAGTTATTGGCGGTAAAGGATTTGGTATTAGATTACCGGCCTTAATGGCTGTTTCTTTTATCGTGGTTGAGCCAGTAATAGCTATAGGATCAGTCCATAGTATAACCGGGGTTTTAGGCGCAGTTATGGTATCTGGAATAATTGTTGCTGCTTTATCAGGAGTTATTGGTAAATTGATACCCTTTTTCCCACCAATTGTTGCAGGGTCCGTCATTTTAATTATAGGCGTCTCATTAATGCCAGTTGCCATGATAAATGCAGCGGGTGGAAGCGGTTCCCCCACCTTTGGAGATCCCATGAATCTAATGCTGGCTGGTTTTACACTACTGTGTTTCCTTTTGTTGAACACACTTACTAAAGGTTTCTTGAAAGCGGTTTCAATTCTTTTAGCCATGGTTCTTGGCACTTTATTGGCTGGTTTTCTAGGTATGGTCGATACCTCTGGCTTTACAGAGGCCAGCTGGTTTACAATGGTGACTCCTTTCTATTTTGGGGTACCCACCTTCGACTTTTCATCTATCATCACTATGACAATCATATCTTTAATCATTGCTGTTGAAAGCATAGGCGTCTTTTTGACACTCGGGGAAGTATGCGGGAAGGAAATAACCGAAAAAGATGTGGAAAAGGGGCTTCGTGCAGAAGGAATAGGGAGCTTCATAAGTGGTATCTTCAACTCTTTTAACCATTCTACCTTCTCACAAAATGTGGGCTTGGTCCTGCTGACAAAGGTAACTCAGCGCTCGGTAGTAGTCACGGCAGGTTGTATTTTAATCACTCTAGCTTTTGTGCCTAAGGTTGCCGGTCTTACGACGATGATCCCTTTACCCGTTCTGGGTGGGGCTATGATACCAATGTTTGGAATGCTTCTATCTGCAGCTTTGGGGATGGTAGCCAAAGCTGATTTAAGCAAACCTTCCAATCAATTGACGATTGCACTTGGAATAGGAGTCGGCCTAGCGATCAAGGGGGTCCCAGAAGCATTCGATAAATTCCCGGAAACAGTCCAATTAATATGTGGAAATGGAGTAGTGATGGGTACAATAACTCTAGTTGTGTTAAATGCCATCCTGAATGGAAAATCAAATCCATCTATTACACACCATTCCATACCCGATATTCAACCAAGTATGAGCCAGAATATTAATATACACCCTTAGAAAGTAGCGGACAAGGCAATTCTCTAAGGGTGTATAGTTGGCTAGGTTGCCCAACACTTTTAATTATAACCTTATTTAGATAATTTTCAAACAAATAATCCAAGCACCTTGCAACAGCCTATTTAATAGGTAAGCAAGGTGCTTTTTTTACTCAATTTCAGGGCAAAATCTGATTGCTTTTCGACTTGTTTCATTTGAAAAGAGAGTGATATAACCCTCCAAAATTCAGAAAACCATTCCCGAACTTCTCGAGAAAAATGTGGACCTTTTTTGAGTATATATTCAAGGGGTCCCTTAATTTTTTTTATAAAGGCTGATTTAGTAAAGATTGTTGCTTCAGGGGTGTCATTGACAAATTTATTGCATAAAATTGAAACTTGGGGTGGTTCTGGAGAGCTTTAAGCCTAACTTGTTTAGCTTAGAGGGGGCAGTAGGGGTAGGTCCTGCAAATGTATCATCTCCAATAATTTTGTTTTTCGTACCCTTTAGGAATTGTTCACATAAATGTGATCCATAACCCCTGCAGCACCAGTGACAAGTATTTTAGTAAGCGCAATTCTCAAATATTCTTGATGGTTATACAGTTATTTTTTCCAAACTTCAAGTATTTCAGATCCTACTCGATCCCATTCATATAAGGTAAGGGCAAGTTCTCTGCCTCGTTCGCCCATTTTTTTCATTAGTAATCTGTTTGATAGAATTTCTGTAATCTTCTCTGTAAAACATCCAGGATCTTCTGGATTCTCTACTATAAGCCCATTCTCTTTTTTCAGCTCCCATTTGACCAGCCATAATCTCGGGTGCACTAATCCCCAATATATGTGTTAAAAAAATTTTCTATTATTAAATCGATAACGAGTTGTATAAAACAAACCAGTCCACGTTGCGATAATACCAAATATAGTAGCAATTTAAAAAAGATCCGGTTCGCGGAAGGGGGGTAAAGGGAAAGCAGTAGTACTGCCACTCCATCAGAAATATAGCCTAATCCTTTCCGTTATAGCAATTGCTGAGATAATTGTTTAAGACTCAGTAGCAAGCGTTCAGCATTTTTCAAATAGGCAAAGCCGGGTTCATTGCTGAATCCGGCTTTGCCTATTTCTACTATTTATCGAAAATTGCATTAGATAGAAGACGGAACAAGTAATCCGGGTGGTCACGGAAACCTGCTTCTAACCCAATAAGAGTTACATCTTTATTCTGTTCTTTTACGATTACGGCTTGGCCCTTGGCGGTTATGTTATTTTTCCAGTGACCAGCTACGAAGAAATTATCTGAATCTGCAAGGGTCGCGACGACTTCATCATTAGCCGTACCCGTGAACCATGTTGGACGATAGACAAAGCCGATATCATCCTCTCCATACCCTGCTGTGTGAAAACAAACTCAAAAAAATAAGGAGAAGTCATCATCCATTATAGGTTATTAATTTCTACAAAAAACTAATTGTGGACTAACCCTATAGTCGCTTCTCTCTCCTTTTTAACGCAATGAATCATAACTTGAACAGTAGATATTAATTTTAAGATAAAAAAGTTACCAGCTTGGCAAAAAAATAAGTATAAGAATGTAATAGATTGGATAAACTAATAAAAAAGGAGTGGGAGATTATGGAGACTAAAATTAAAGAAGGAACAAAAGAAATGTGGAGCGAAATTAATGAATGTATAACTCGGAAAATTAATGAAAAACATGATTTATCTTTTCAAAAGAAGAGCAATGATAATTATATGAATCTATATATCCAAACAGCAGTATTACACACCTTATTTGAACTATCAGATGAGTTCAGGAAAATCGAACGAAAATATAACCGATTGTGATGCTCGAAAGGTCATGCACTAAAAAATTCAACTTAATGGTGGATTAGGATTACTCTTTAAGGGAGCCTTTTAATCCTAATCCACGTTTTTTCTTTCCAGCTTTATTACTTCATCATTACCGCTGCCGACAATTTGACTAACATCAACTGTACCATTTGTTTCCCTTCCCTATAAATCCTTCTTTTCATTCCAACTATAATCCATTTTTCAATCTTACATTAAAATAAAAGAAAAGATTATTCGTCAACCAAGACAGTATACTTAAGCTTAAAACACCTGACAAAACCCTACCTTTTCCTATTAACCACTGGTGGGGTTTCTACATCTACGGCAACCGGGAGGTCCCTCTTTTGCAATCATGCCGGAAAAAATGGGTTCAATGTGCAAAGTAGTTTTTTAATGGAAGATTTTCAAGGGAGTTACGCTGTGTCTAAAACTATTATTTGTTGTTTTATAAATCACTAAAATCTTGTATATTTAATATAACTTACTGATTATTGAATCGAATGATCAGTAACAGCTTGGAATAGCTTTATAATTAACTAAAATCATTGAATGTAAATATTTTTGAAAGAGAGCTGAAAGCCGATGTTGTGGTCACCGCTATTCGAAAATGATGTACCTGCAGTTATTCTTCCTTAACGGTAGAAAATTGCATCTCCGTTAAGGACTGGGAATATTTAGTTAAAACGGAGGGTACAAAATGAAAAACACTATATTAGGTTCTTTATATTTATCACTCGCTGCTAGCATTTGGGGCGGGATGTATGTTGTGGTAAAAGTTGTGGTAGACGTTGTTCCACCACTTGAATTAGTATTATTACGATATGTAATTGCGATTTTAGCATTGCTAACTATTGGTTTCATAACAAAACAATCTTGGCGGATTGAAAAACGGGACTGGCTTTTGGTTTTCATTATAGGACTTGTTGGAAACACAATATCTATCGTAACCCAGGAAGTCGGTACGCTACTATCTACTGCACAAATGGGAGCCATCATTACTTCAACAACACCTGCATTTATGGTGATATTTGCACGTATCGTTTTAAAAGAAAAGATTACTTTTAAAAAATCAATTTCTGTTATTTTAGCGACGATCGGTGTCGGTATCATTGTCGGAAATGCCCATATCGGCTCATCTCACCAACTTGGGGGCGTATCACTGCTTTTTGCTGCATTAACCTGGGCACTCATGTCTGTTCTAATTAAACGTGTACCTGGGCAATATTCACAAATCGTTATAACGACATATGCTGTGCTTGTGGCAATTGTCTTTTTAACACCTATTACGATTAGTCGATTAGATGAGCTTGATTTTCAAGCAATCATGCATCCATCCATATGGGGCGGCCTTTTATACTTGGGCGTTATTTCCACAGCATGTGCCTTTTTACTGTGGAATCGCGGACTGCAAATGCTTACCGCATCAAGTGGTGGATTATTTTTCTTTTTACAACCTATAGTGGGAACTTTTTTAGGTTGGTTAATACTAGGTGAACAAATCGGCTTGTCTTTTTGGATAGGTACAATATTAATTTTTATTGGTGTGTTATTAGTCATTCGGGAAGAATAACATCATTAAATAGTTGATTGGTGTTATATATTAAAATGTCCCCTATAGAGCAGTCACTTTAAAAAAGGCTGCCAATTGATATTATCCCCTTAAAGTAGACAGTGTAAAAAGTCCATGAAAAAACATGGATGTTACACTATTACTTGGAGGGGATTTTAATTATGGCTAAAAAAGGGGATAAATTTCAAACTTATTCAAAGAATTCAAGATTCAGGTTGTCCTAAATTATTAAATAATGAGGGTAGCCTAGTCTTTTTTTAAGCTATCTACTAGAAGGGGGTAAGTCCATACTGCTTGTAAAAGTTTAGGATATTGCTAACTGGCTTATATTCCCCTATTATTGTGATATTCTATAGAGGGAGGTATTTTATGACAAAAAATACGTATGTTTTTAAAGTGTTTTTGGTTTTGGTGTTTCCCGTATTTACCTTTATTTATTTATTTATTTATTTATGCGGCAGTTTCGGAATGATCCCCGCAGCTTTAGGGGGCTTGATTTTCCTTATTGCCTTAAGCACTCTTTTATTTTCACGAAAATAAAACAACGGTAGTCATTTAAAAACAACCGTTGTTTCTTTTATATTTTATAGACTCCCTTCTTTAACGTCGGTGCCTTCGAAAGCCAATCCCAATTTCTTTCGGTACACATTACTTGATTTTTCGTAATCGGAAAACCATCTTCAGCATACTGGATCGCCGGCTCTAGAACTTCACTAGCATAAGTGTTCCACATTCTTTCAATATCTCACCACAACCATCTACCATCCCAGGAACTGTAAGTGCGCTTCTTACCCCGCGAAAAGGGATCTTCTTTTCTCCTCTATATGCTCCAAGATTGACATTTCTTCAGAAGCGTCCGCTTCCATTATTAGTACGAGTTTTTCCGTCCTTCTTTTCATATATAAGCCAGAAAGTATCTCCACCAAGCCCGGTCATATGCGGATAAACTACATCCAAACATACACTCGCTGCCACTGCCGCATTATAAGTCCCCCCTTTTTAAGGAATTTTAATTCCTGCTATCGATGCAAGAGGGCTTTCCACCTTTCTTTTCGTCCCTATTATCGATTGGGTCATGCATTTACTCTTTTTATTTATTTTATGGAAAGTTTATGACAATTGTATTAATCTTGTTTCTTTTTATTACGTAATTCAAATTTTAGTTTCCAAGACAAAAAGTGCGTTTTTTTAAATTCATCAGCCTATTTTATTAAAAAAAGATAGTTATTTCGTTCGTTACGTAATTATTATTAAAATTTTTTATACATTTCGAAAGCACTTTTGTTATCATTAATTCATCATCCTGGAAATAAACCCTAAATTTTAAAACATGGAGGAATCGTTTTGAAAAATCCATATACGGAATTGACGATTGGGATGATGAGAACGGGGATATTAGGTTTCGGCGGCGGGCCGTCTGTCATCCCGCTCATCCGCCATGAAGCAGTTTCCCGTTATCACTGGCTCGACGATGATGAATTCGGGGACACTTTGGCGATTGCCAATACACTCCCAGGACCGATTGCCACTAAGATGGCAGCATATCTTGGTTATAAATTAAAAGGCTGGCCTGGAGCCATCGTCAGCGTGGCCGCTCACGTTTTACCTTCATGCATTGCGATGGTTTTCTTGATTGCATTCATTAATGTTTTAAGTAATTCGGCAATGATCAGTAATATGATCGCTGCTGTAATGCCGGTTGTTGCTGTCATGCTTGGTCAAATGGCTTATGAGTTTGGCGAAAAGGCGGTCAAAGGATTAGGAAAGATGCTCGGAATCACCTTTTTTGCGATTTCCTTTTTGCTTCTGCAGGTCATTTCCCTGCATCCGGGTATCGTCATTATGATTTTCCTTTTATATGGGGCGTTCCATTTTAAATTAAAGGAAAGATTGAAAAATTAAAAGGTTAATAGGAAGGAGGAATCCGCTTAATGGGTCTTATTATCCCAATAGGAGTTGCTGTTTTTCTAGCGTTTTTCATTGCCAATATTCTTGGTTATGGCGGAGGTCCAGCCTCGATTCCGCTTATGTATGATCAAATCGTCACCCGTTATGGCTGGCTTGATAATGCCGAGTTCTCACAAATGCTTGCGTTAGGAAATTCACTCCCAGGACCGATCGCCACGAAAATAGCCGCATATGTCGGATATGATGTATATGGCTGGCCAGGATTTCTAGTCGCATTGGCAGGCACAATCATCCCTTCAGCTGTGGCTTTGATATATTTATTAAAAATCCTACGAAAATACAAGCAATCGCCTATCGTAAAAGGCATGTCCCTGCTTGTACAGCCCGTGATCGCGATCATGATGTTATTGCTCACCTGGAATATGGCCGAGCATGCCGTAGGTTCCATCGGCTACATCCATTCAATCGTCATCGCTGGATTGGCCTTTTTGGCCCTAGGTAAATTCAAGATCCACCCCGCCTTCGTAATCATACTTGCCTTTGCGTACGGCGGCTTTATCATCCCGCTCACATAATAAAAAATCCACCTATATAGGGGGATTTTTTCATTTAAAGCTTCATGCCCATCCGGCTTTTATAACGTTTAATGAGAATTTGGCAATCAACGCTGACAACACCGACGACCGCATACAGCTTCTGATTGAGAAAACGTTCCATCTCCTGGTTATCAGTAAAGATTCCGTGCATATGGAGTTTACTCGGACCGGTCATATGATATAAACTCGTTACAGCCGGTTCACTTTCTAATTGCTGTGCGACTGATTCCAGATATTTAGGTTCAACCTCAACGTTAAAGAATGCCGAAACATGGATGCCGACCTTAGCTGGATTTATGACCGCAGTGAACCTCTCAATCACATCGTTTTCAACAAGATGATTGATTCTCATTTGAACCGCAACCCTGGAGAGCTCCACTTTCTTCGCTAAGTCGGTATACGAAATTCGCGCATCTTCATGTAAAACCGATATGATTTTCTTATCGATCTCATCAACTTTCAAGCTGGGAATCTTAAAGTCCTCTGCCATCCTTCGTAGCTCCTTTTCGATTTCTTTATTCCATTATCGCAGAGAATACCAGCGGGTCACAACAATCTTCCTTTTTACTTTCAAAATTAAGCTCCATTATAAAAACGGCGGATTTTACGAATGATCAATAGCCAAATATATAAAAACTGATACGTGTAATGGCAAGCTAATTTTGGCAGCCCCTTTTCAATAGGCTCCCTCCAACTCATCCGCTTGAACAAGGAAAGGAACATCCACAAAGTTATCTCCTGTCATATAGCCATTTCCGTTAAAATAGTGCTCAGGAAATGTCTCATTCCCATCCTTATCATAAAAATTTATAGCCAACTGTATCAGTTTGTTAAATTCAGGAAAGTTACTCTGCCGATCTTCTACCTGAAGTTTTACATACTGATCCATAAGCTCCCTCCAATTGTCAGGATACCTCCCGACTCCGTACGTTTTTCCATTAAGCACAATGCTGTGCATCATTTCTATTCCAGGTTGATAGGTAGCTATGCCATCCGATACCATAAAACCTCTATCTTTTTTCATAAAAACCCTGATTTCGGAAATGCCATCTTTCGGATCCATATTCCACATGATCAAAGATTTTTCTTCTCCATTCCAAACCTGTGGCTGACCGCTATTTTCCACAGAAGCCACTCTCCATTTATTGCCCTTCCAGACCCAAAAGCTCATCCCATACCCATTATCTACGTTAATAAAGGGGACAAACACATGTGTATTGTCCAAAAATATTTGATCTTGTATGACCCTAGGCTGAGCCTCAGAGAAGGTTGAGTTTATTCGTTCGATGACTTGTCTGTCCGATATGAAGGGTTCCGGCTTTTTTGGAAATCGAACAAATAAAAGGATACCTCCAATCGATATAACAGCTGTAATGAAAACAATCATTTTTGTTTTTTTAGTCATCCTTCTATCGCACCTCCAGTCAAAATGGATTCCTCTAGCCTGTAGTAAACCTGATGCCCTTTATTAGGTGTAATCAGTAGACCCTTTCCATCTTCTTCAATGAAAATGATTGTTTCAAGACCTCTTCCTTTTTTAGGAACGGTACCTGTCAAAATATAAGGGAACATTTCTTTGTACCCGCTATCTTCATTGATTCCGTAATACCAAGATTCACTCTCGATCTTTTTTTGTTTCATCTTGTTCATTTGTCTTTCCAGCTCTTCTTTATTCAAAGTGACTTCTTTGGAGTTCGGATGCGTCGCCATCAGCGAAGCCCTTTTAATGTCCATCATATATGTAGATATGTCAGCCTTAGGATACATCATTTCATCCAGCGGTATGGCTAAAAGTGAAGCACCCAAAAAGATGAAATTCCATAGGAATCCGAGCCAGGCAAATCGACGGAATCTCTGCCACCGCCTTTCATTTCCTTTCCTTCTCAATAACCATGATAAGAGAGCAACTCCTATAGGGATAATGGGTACACTAACCACCTCATCTGATAGATTAATAGTAAAACTAAAAGTGATCATTCCTAGTACAAACACAACGAGAGCCTTCCAGGCCTTAGGAGGACTTTCTTGTTTTTTATAAATAATGGCAAATGCTATACCAATCAGCATGCAACTGATTGCAATAAGGATTAAAGAGGGTGCATGCATATATTTTTCTGCGTCAAATATTCCATTCATTCTATCTAATACTCTCCTTTTAATCGACTTCCTTCACACGAACCCATAACTATACCATATATCCCTTTTTTTGTAACCAAAGGGCAATAAAGTATGACTGCAATCCCCCTCCTCATCAATTTAAGGCAGGGGTTTTACAGCCCGTTTAATGCGAAATAAAAGTTTATGAATATCAATGTACCCATCATCAATCCTTTGTTTGAAAGGTCTTCGTGATATTTTTGTATTCCTCATCATTGAGAATGCCCATTTTTTTGAATATTGCGGAATAAGCCATTATTTTTTTTTGTGTACGGTTTGTACAACTCATATGAATCAGCTCCTTTTTTTACATAGTATTCAATCGCAACAAAATGTTTCCTATACGCAAAACATTTTGTGTAGACTAAAATAAAAAAATGCCGATTTTTATCGGCAGTAATACGTGATTAAAATAAGGTTCGCCGCGTTCTTTTAAATTTGATTCAAACCTGTTCCGTGGTAACCTTGAACCTGAAAAAGCTGTCAAACTTCTGCTAAAATTCGGCTCTCGAATTCCCCTTGCTGTAGAAGGTTTCTCACCGATTCCAAAAATAATGAATGATAGCATGGAAGATAATGGTCCGTCACTATCCAAAGTGTTATATATTCCCCAGTAGATTTTGCACAAAAAAATTCATCGTTTGTTATTTGTAGGGATGCCAAAATACAAACTGATTCCCATGTCCATATATCAAAACAAAAAAATGGCGGTTCGGGTCCATTAAAGTCCTTCTTGCAACCTGTCATCATTCGGATTATCGTTGTTTAAGAGGATGCGAAGAAATTGAAAAAAACTGCATACTTTCTTCATACTTTTTTGCTAAACTTACTCCATCAAATAAGAAGGTGAATATTTTGAAAATCTCCTTTAAGTTGGGACTATGTATTTTTGTTTGCATTTTTTTGATGGAAACCGTTTCCATGATTTACTTACATAATAAAGTGATCCATTCCCGTATCAATCAAGAATTGGAATCACTGAAGGCCCGTGGCAATAGTCATCGTGATGTGTTGGAAATCACTTATTCAAACTCAACCCTTCAGCATATCGCCCTGATGGAATCACATACAGATACAGATGTCGTGATAATGAATACAAGAGGAGATATTCTGATATCTTCCGAAAAGGTAAATGGGGGAATGAAAAAAATCTTAGAAAAAAACCTTCCCCAAGTACCACGAAAGGGTCTCGTCATCCAATCAAGTTGGAAGGATGAAAGGTATATAGCCACCGTTACGCCATTTATCAGTGATAAAAAAAATGAAGGCTATATCTATATGTTCAAAGATACGAGGGATGTTGAGGATTTAATCGCTCAATTGAATAGACATTTCCTCTTTGCAATTGTTTTGCTCCTTTTCTTCATGATTATCACCATTTATTTTCTTTCAAAAGCTTTGACTAGACCGCTTATTGCGATGAAAGAATCGACCACCAAACTCAGTAAAGGGAATTTTTCAGTGGCTGTACCAGTACGATCTCATGATGAACTTGGGGAACTTGCCCAATCCATTCAAAGCTTGGCTAATGAATTGAACTATTTAAAGAAGGAACGCAATGAATTTTTGGCAAGTATCTCTCATGAACTGCGAACGCCGCTAACTTATATAAAGGGCTACGCTGATATTGCCCGCCGAAAAGAATTGGATGCATCCGAAAGATCAAGATACTTAGAGATCATCCATGATGAATCCCAACGATTAAACAGATTATTGGACGAACTATTCAATTTGGCTAGAATGGATGTAAATACATTTACGATTTCAAAAGAAACCGTACAGCTCTCTACATTCCTGCAAACCATTCATGAAAAAGTGTTACCAGCTTTTACAAATAAAAAAATTCAATTGCACCTGGTATGCAAGGATCATTTATTTTTAGATATTGATCCCTCAAGGTTTGAGCAAGTCATTCTTAACCTGCTGGATAATGCACTGAAGTACTCGAACGAATATACAGTCACTACCATCCAAGCCACTGAATCGCTTAGCAGTATTTCCATCTCTATAATCGATCAAGGGGTTGGCATTCCAAGTGAAGATATACCCCATATCTTTGACCGATTATATCGTGTCGAGAAATCACGCGCTAGAGATACCGGTGGATTCGGATTGGGGCTCTCCATCGTCAAGCAATTAGTGGAAGTTCAAGGTGGAACCATTTCAGTTAAAAGCAATTTGGAGCAAGGAACGTGCTTCATTATCACATTTAAGGAGATAAAATATGAAGACAGTGGTTCTGGTCGATGATGAACAGAGAATGCTTGATCTTATAGAGCTATACCTTATACCTCACGGATATACTTGCATTAAGATGAAATCTGGACATGAAGCCTTACTGTTCTTAGAGCATGAACATGCTGACATTGTCATTCTTGATGTAATGATGCCTGAGATGGATGGATGGGAAACATGTGAAGGGATCCGGGTGTTTTCCAATATTCCCATAATCATGCTCACCGCCCGGGATGCTGCAGAAGAAATGGTGAAAGGGTTGAAAAAGGGTGCGGACGATTATGTAACGAAACCCTTTAATGAAGATGTTTTACTTGCCAGAATTGAAGCTGTTACACGAAGAGTACATAATCACCAAGGTGTGTTCTTTAAGGGGATACATTTAAATGAATCCGCTTATGAAGCGCATTATGATTCCAAAACCATCCCATTAACGCCAAAAGAGTTTTCCATGTTGTGCTTGTTTTTAAAATCCCCTGACCAAGTGTATTCCAGGGATCACCTACTTTCGACCATATGGGGATTTAAAACGGATACGGAAGATCGGACAATCGATTCCCATATTCGCAATATTAGAGAGAAATTGCGCCATGCAGGTTTTCCGGTAGACCAACATTTGAAAACGGTCTGGGGCATCGGATATAAATGGAGTTCTGTGGATTGATATGGATTTCATTTCTGATGCATTAGCAACCAGCGGACCCTTTTTCATTGCTGTAAGTTTAGTATTGAACATATTGATTAGCGTTCTTGGTTTTATTCCAAGCGTATTCATCACGGCTGCCAATATCACCGCATTTGGATTTGAAAAGGGATTGATCCTTTCTTACATGGGAGAAATTGCCGGAGCAGTAGTCAGCTTTTGGTTATATCGAAAGGGCTTTCAAACTTTCAAACCCAAATTCATGAAGAACCGGTGGGTCATGCAGCTGCAAAAGTCACAAGGCTACCATGCATTTTGGATGATTCTGATGCTTAGAATCCTACCTTTTATACCATCCGGCGTGATCAACCTTACAGCAGCATTAAGCGAGACGGGCGTGATGATTTTCTTCCTCGCCACATCCATCGGAAAACTGCCTGCCCTCCTTGTCGAGGCGTACTCGGTGACACAAGCAATGAAGGCTTCAAACGATGTAAAGATTGTTCTAGTATTATTGATTTTGATCATCGCACTCTTGTATTACTTTAAAAGGGGTAAGAAAAAAGAAATGTAATGAAATAGTAGGAGACCATGTAAAAAGAAGACTATTTTATATTTTCATTAAAATAAATAATGTTAAACATTATATAAGGATAGATAAAAATTGAACCTAATCAGCTTTATCTATCCTTATTTGTAGTATTACAACATTATGATTTGACACGGATAAATCAATAATTTCGTTATTCAAGAAATGCGCCCGGCTTTCAGCTTATAAATATAAATTAAAGAATTGCTACTTTATTTAACGATCAATCAAACGGTAAAATTTACCTTATATACAATTCTGTACAAAATCTAGTAAATGCAATCAATGTTCTTAAAACCTCTTTACCGCTTTACATTTTTACTTTCTTATTGTTTTCTAGAGGCACAGGATCAATACTCTGATCATTAGCTGTCAAATCGATCCCGTAGTCCTTTGCGAATACCATGTGCGTTTCTACTAGAACCTCAGCTGTATTTTCATCTAAATTAAATACTCTGGCGCCGCGCAGTCTGTTCCTTTCAGCTCCCGGCAGACCATAAGCGCCGAACCCGGTACTGCCCGCATAACCAAGCAGGATTCCGTAATAATTACCTACATAAGTGTTTATATGATCATGACCGCAAAAAACGCCCTTGACATCGCCTCTCTCCAGCATCGCTGAAAACAGCCCCCCATTAATTGGTCCCATACACTCTTCTTCATTTCTTTCTCCTACTATATTATGCTTTTTAACGGCTACCTCATGATTGGAGTCAGCTCTTTGATCTACGCTCGCATACCACATAAATCTGTGTTCCCACAGAGGAATATGGATGAAAGCGAGTGAAGGAATTTTTCTCTTCCATTTTCCCTCTAATTTTTTTGACGTCTCATAATACCAGTTCACCTGATTAAAACGAAGCCAGTCCCAAGTCGGATATCCTTGGAAATCTTGACCTGCAATGGTTTTTGGCGCATATCTTCCACTGTCAAGAAGCCAGAGGTTGAAAGCTGCCTTTTTTCCTTTTGAATCCTTTATAAGTAAATTCATGTTACCTGTCCCAGTAATACCTTCGACGGTAGGCTTGTTCATATTGCATTTATAAGAAAGATAGATTTTAAGCATGTCTTCCTCATTAAGACCGCCCTTCGGGGTAGAATCTTCATCATGATTTCCAAAGGTAATGGCCCACTTGATTCCTCTTTGTTCCATAGGGTGTGCGACATTGTTAATGGCTTGCTTCATCTCCATAGATGTATCGCATCCACCCGTAATAATGTCTCCATTAATCACAACAAAATCAGGTTTTTCTGTATCAAGCACTTTCTCCATAAGCTGTAATGTTCTACGATCAATACGTTCATCATCTTGTGTATCATTAAATTGAACGATTTTTAATTTTCCATTACGATTAAATTGAAGAGCCATGCCATCTTTTTCTTCTGCCAGTGCTACAGTGCTAAATAAATCATCTGAAAGTCCAGAGAATCCAAGTGTTAAGGCAAGTGTACTCATTCCTCCTATCTTGATAAAATTCCGTCTATCCAACCCTTCATGCGGTTCTTGATTATTCATTAATAAAACTCCCATTCTCTTCCTAGTAACTGTTTTATAGGGATCAAGCTATCGATACGATGGTGAGCAAATTAACTATGTAGTTCCAATTCAAAAAACCATTATGGTAAACAAAAAATTGGATTTGTATATATATGATTTCAAACTTACATTTTTCAAAAATCACCCTATAAAGATCAGTTCTTACTTCATAATAAGATGAAATTATTAGTGGGGTATTAATGTTATATGAAAGATAAGTAAAAAAACAATAGAGGAAGGAATGTGTAAGATATCAAAAAATCCTTACTGATTCATCGGGGATATATGGTATTAGAGGGTTGTCTCCGCTATGGATGGATCGATGTGCTTTCCCTTTTGTCGTGTATGCCAGTCTGACTATCTCTTTTCAGCTATTGAATCGATGCAGGGTAAATTGGTTCATTTCCTTGAATCTTATACCGAATATAATGAGAAAATGCCTATACTATCTTCCTGTTTTCTGGAAAAAAGAATGAATATATTGTGTTTTAATGGGGAATTCCTTTATAATGCGCATTAGATGATTTTTTTAGCACTGAATACGAGAGGAGACTGAATATGAAGAAACTATTGTACCCAATCGTTATTGGATTATTGGCAGTTGTTCTAACAGCTTGTGGTTCGAACGATGAAGCTGATAAAAAAAGTGGCGGGAAAGAGACTAAAACAACTGAGGAACAGCAAAACAAGAATGAGAAAGAAACGGCTAAAGCAACTGAGGAACAGCAAAAAAAGATGGAAGAAATGCAGAAGGAACTAGACAAGCAAAAGGTGGATGAAAAGAAAACCGTGGCCATCGTCAATGACGAAAAAATTTCAGGTGCGGAATATAATACCGTTTTGTCCACGACACAAATGCAGATGCAGCAATTCGGACAAGACCCAACATCAAAAGAGGGAGCCAAACAAATTAAAAAGCAAACGATCGACTCTTTAGTAGGGCAAACATTGCTTCTTCAGGCTGCTGATAAAAAGGGTTATACAGCTTCCAAGGCTGAAATCGAAAAGCAACTTGCCCAAATCAAAGACCAATATGGAAATGAAGAGAAATTCAAGGAAGCGATGAAAAAGGCAGGCCTGAATTCAAAAATGTTGAATGCTCAGATCGCAGAGAATATTCCATATACGAAGTATGTTGAAAAAGAGATTAAAGTGAATGAACCAACTGACAAAGAAATTGAAAAGTCCTACGACCAGTATGCGAAGCAAGCTAAGGCAAGCGGGCAGAAGGTACAGAAACTTGAAGAAATGAAGCCGCAAATCAAGGAACAGCTAAAGCAGCAAAAGAAACAAGAAATGCTTGTGAAACGTGTGGAAGAACTTAAGAAAAATGCTAAGGTCGATATTAAGATTTAATGACTAAACGAGCTGCCAAATTAAACTGCACCCCAATTGTTAGACAGCATTAACAATTGGAGGAGCAGTTTTTTTTGATTAATGGACATCCTACTAACAAAACTGCAACAACGTCCCCTATTCTGGTAAATTGACTCAAATCCTTTTGAAGAAAAGTGCTGATGAAATGAAATGAATCAAGCAATTTATACTTTTTTATCGACAATCATCACTCACGGCCTTTCATTTTTTATACGCCCGTTTTAGAGAACCGTTCGATTCTTTCTCTGATTTCATCACGGACACGTTGGAAGGTAGCCCATTTTTCTTCATCAGTTCCTTCCGCTTTTGCCGGATCATCAAAGCCCCAGTGTTCCCGTTTAACATGCGGTGGCGTCATTGGACATTTGTCTGCCGCATCGCCGCATAAAGTAACCACAAAATCCGCATTATTTAATATGTCAGTGTCGATGGTATCTGATGTTTGATTGGTGATGTCCAATCCCGCTTCATGCATTGCTTTTACGGCCTTTGGATTTAACCCGTGTGCTTCGAGCCCTGCACTAAGCACTTGCCATTCTTCACCTAAATATTTCTTCCCCCAGGCCTCTGCCATTTGGCTTCTGCAAGAGTTACCAGTACATAAGAAGTATAGTGTTTTTTTAGCCATGCTGTTTCTCTCCTTCATGAGTAGAGTAAATCTTTAGTGTATGATGAGCAACCAAATATATAAACCAACTAATGTGATGAACAATGTTGGGATGGTTAGGATGATTCCAGTTTTAAAGTAGGTTCCCCATGAAATTTTCACGCCTTTTAACGATAGTACATGCAGCCACAACAATGTAGCTAAAGAACCGATCGGAGTGATTTTCGGGCCCAAGTCCGAACCGATGACATTTGCATATATAAGGGCTTCCTTGATAACGCCGGTAGTATTGGTATCGGAAATGGCAAGTGCATCGATCATCACGGTTGGCATGTTATTCATAAGCGAAGAGAGAATGGCGGCAATGAAGCCCATTCCAATCGTTGCTGCAAATAATCCTTGATCGGCGGTAACTTGGATTAAATCCGTTAATACATTCGTCAATCCAACATTCCGCAGGCTGTAAACCACAACATACATGCCAATCGAGAAAAACACGATTGCCCATGGTGCGCCTTTAATAACCGTTTTCGTGTTGACTGCCGGGCTCCTACTAGCCATGATCAGGAAGAAAATGGCGACGATGCCTGCAATGATGGATACAGGTATCCCAATGAATTCACTTGAAAAATAACCAATAAGCAAAATTCCCAGAACAATCCAGGACAATCGAAACATTCTTTGATCCCGAATGGCTTCCACTGGCTTCTTAAGTTGTGATACATCATAATTCTTGGGAATGCTTTTACGGAAAAACAAATATAAAACCAAGATGCTAGCTACCAATGCAAAGATGTCCGGTACAATCATTCTCGATGCAAACCCGGCAAAACTGATACTGAAAAAGTCTGCGGATACTATGTTTACAAGATTGCTTACCACTAAAGGTAATGAAGTTGTATCGGCAATAAAGCCACTGGCGATGATAAATGGAAAAATCATTTTATCACTAAACTTCAAGGCACGAACCATCGCTAATACAATTGGTGTAAGGATAAGGGCCGCTCCGTCGTTTGCAAAAAATGCAGCAACAAGCGCACCCAGAATACTTACATAAACAAACATCCTCACTCCGTTTCCCTTGGCTGCCCTAGCCATATTTAGTGCTGCCCATTCAAAAAATCCTATCTCATCCAAAATGAGCGAGATGATGATGATGGCAATGAAGGCGAGTGTCGCGTTCCAGACAATCGATGTCACATCAATGACATCCGCAAAATCCACCACTCCCACAAGTAAAGCCAAAACCGCACCGCCACAAGCTGACCATCCGATCGACAGTCCCTTTGGCTGCCAGATGACGAGAATGAGTGTTAATAAAAAGATGATAACTGCCAAAATACCTGATCCCACTTAAGTTGTACCTCCTAGTCAGTCACAACAAATCCGTTTTCCTTGTGCTGTTAATTCTTCTAATTTTAAGTTTTGACTTGGCAAATCCCCGATGACCGTTAGAATAAATGAATAATATGAGGATGTTTTGTTTAACGAGTAAAAAATCCATTGTCCCCTTCTCTCTTCATTCACGATTCCACTATCTTTCAACTTTCGTAAATGTTGGCTGATAGCTGGCTGGCTCATTTCGAACAGGTCCACAAATTCACAGACACAGCATTCATGTTCAGACATGATCTTAACCATGGTCAAACGGGTTTTATCACCTAGTAATTTAAGTATGTTTGCGGTGGTTTCCAAATCCAAAGCTTCATTCATTTGCATACTGCCCCTCCTTATTCAATAGTTAAATAAGTATATGCTTATATGAAATCAATTCTTCATCATTATATAAGCATATTCTTATATACTCAAGTGAAAACTATACATCTTATTTAATATAACTTTACTCTGGTTTGACTACCCAAAAACGTCCCCTTCTTGCTCAGCGAATAGCAGTTAATCAAATATAGAATTTTTGTTAAGAAAGTATCGTTTATGGAGAGCTAAAGGAGAAGTTGGAGGGTATGACAATTCGTGAAGGAATCATACGAAACAAAAAAACTGCCGAGTTACCGGCAGTTTTTTGTTTATAAATATTTCCTGTGAATACTTTTTCCATCATAGGAAAACATGACTTCTTTTCCTTCCATGACTGATTCCATATGCACGGAGCGGCCCCAAAGCTGATGGATATATGGCATGACTTTTTCGAGATATTTCAGATCCAGTTCAATATCTTCATACCAATGTTTTAGGTAAAGTTCCCCATTACGCATGTAGTCTCCATCATTTACTGTGATATAGGGGAATCCGCCGTTAACCCTCATACTGACGAGTTGATCACGAACCTGTTCCCATGCCTTATCGACGATTTTGTAATCCTTGCCCTGCTTTTGGAATAAATACATATCCTCCCGCATGACCAGGTCTTTGGTCAAATAATTGCGGAGAAAGGAAATATCCGATTCGATTTCCCTGACTTCGAACATCTTTTCCCGGCCAGATCCAGGCTTGACACCCAGCTTGATCATTTCTTCGGTTGGATTATCATAGCGTTCTTCAATATCTTCAAGCACTTTCAATCCGAGATAATAAGGATTTATGCTGGTCTTTGATGGCTGAACGACACCTGCGTTCAGTTTTGCGAACTCAATGGCTTCCCCTGAGGATAAATCCAATTCACGAATTATGCGTTGATGCCAGTAGGATGCCCAGCCTTCATTCATGATTTTCGTTTCCAGCTGCGGCCAGAAATAAAGCATCTCTTCCCTGATCATCGTCATGATATCCCGTTGCCAATCGGATAGGTCCCTGCTGTACTGTTCAATGAAAAGCATAATATCCTTTTCTGGCCTTGGCGGGAATTTTTTTCTTTTTTTAATGTTGGATTTCTTCGGTTTATCCTTATTATCAAGATTCCATAAATCATCGTATTGTGTGGCTGTAGGTTTTGCTTCCTCTTCTTCTTCCTCATCTTCCATCGTCCAGGCAAGCTTCGGTCTCATCAGCGACGGATCGATATGTTCTTCAATGGCTAAAAGTGCATCAAGGAAAGTTTCCACTTCCTTTTTGCCATGCAGGATTTCATATTCACGGATTCTTTCTGCCGTGGCCGACATACTTTCCACCATATCTCTCTTAGTATTATTGAAACGTACATTATTCTTAAAAAAATCACAATGGGCCAAAACGTGGGCGACAATCAATTTATTTTGTACTAGTGAATTGGAGTCCAGCAGAAAAGCGTAACAAGGATTAGAGTTAATGACCAGTTCGTAGATCTTACTTAATCCAAAGTCATACTGCAGCTTCATTTTATGAAACTGCTTCCCAAAGCTCCAATGAGAAAAACGGGTCGGCATCCCATAGGCACCAAATGTATAAATGATTTCTGATGGGCAAATTTCATAACGCATCGGGTAAAAATCCAACCCGAATCCAGTTGCTATTTCTGTAATTTCACTAATGGCATATTCCAGAGCCTTTTGCTCCGCTCCATTCATCCGATATCCCCCTTGTCTTCCGCCTTTAAACTAATGTATGAAAAAAAGGAGGAAAAATGCCGTGATCATGAGTAAAGATCCTCGATAATAAAAAAAACACCTCCATGAAGAAGATGTCTGTTCAAATGATTCATGCAGTTCTTTACTCGATCTTAATTTCCCTACTCTATTAAAATTTTGCGAATTCCGTATTCACTGCCCCCTTTTTCGCTTTTGACCGAATCCAGGAAATGATAAGCGCTGCAATGATTACAAAGCCTAAATATCCTGTGACGGGGTATACCGTTCCAACCAATTTTATGAAGCCAACGAAACTTGCAAGGAAGGCGAGGATCCCTACCATTATCACGGATATTTTAAAGCGTCTCGTTTCGGCAGGAACCAACCTGGCTGTGAATGCATACAGCATCCCGACAGCGGTATTATAAATCATTCCTAAAAGGATGATTGATAGGATATATCCCAACCATGGAGAAATCTGATTCGCTAAATGAAGGGTAGGCATTCCTGAGCCTTCTATACCCTTCAAGTCGGACATCATCCCCAAATTGATTAACAATAGCAAGATTCCCAATCCGATACCTCCCAGAATTCCTCCAATACCAGCCTCCTTCTTATTCTTGAAGGTGCCTCCCATTACGGCTAGCATGGCAATTCCGGCAGTCATATTATATGAAACATAAAGTAATGAACCCATTATCCAGTTTCCGGTTGCAGCATTTCCTTTACTTGAAGATGAAATGATTTCATTGAAACTTAGATCGGATGTGAAAAATGAATAACCTGAAATAATGATCATGATAACAAATAAAAACGGTGTGACGGCACTAATGATGGACATTATTTTATTAACATTAAGTAAGAGCGTGCCAATCGTCAGCACTGCCATGACAATTGCACCAACTATACTGGGAATCCCGAATTGTTCTTCAAAAATCGTTCCGGAACCAGCAATCATGATGACAGTAACGCCAAACAAGAAAAATGTGATAATAACATCGACCACCCTGCCTAAATAGCGGCCACAAATATGTTCGATGATGCTTTTATGGGAGCGCGTTTGCAAAGTGCTCCCCAATTGCGTAACCTGCATGCCTAAGAACGCGAATAAAGCTGTCGCAACCACAATTCCCAATACACTGTAGATTCCAAAGCTAGTGAAGAATTGTAATACTTCTTGTCCTGAAGCAAAGCCTGCTCCAATGATGATTCCAATATATGCCCCTGCAAGATTTACACTGTTTTTCATATCAGACCCCCGCCCTAATTAAAAGATTATTCTGATAACTTCGATTAAATGAAATGTCTTCCCGTTCATCACAATCCCTGATCCGTAATAGCTTCCCAGCTTCAGTAATGTTAACGATCCATCGCCCATGAAGCTGGGTAGAGCCATTATTCCAACTCTTGGTGATTTATCATTTGGTATATCTTTTACTATGGGAAGTGAATTCATCGACCGCAGCGTAATTGACTTCATAGCCAATGCCTGCCGCCTTTGGCACAGTTATGACTCCATCTTCCACTGTAACCTCTGGTTGAATGATGTCCTTATGCCAATAATTCGCGGATGCTGCCGTATCACCAGGCATCGTGAAGTTATCAAGTGTTGTCAATGCGATATTATGGGCACGCCCCACACCGGATTCCAACATGCCTCCGCACCAAACCGGAACATTTCTTTCTTTACATAATTCATGTATTTTCATTGCTTCCGTTAAACCGCCAACCCTGCCGATCTTAATATTAATGATTTTACAGCTTCCCAATTCAAGGGCTTTTCTTGCATCTTCCACGGAATGTATACTTTCATCCAAGCAAATCGGTGTTTTGATTTCTGCCTGTAATGTGGCATGATCGACAATATCGTCTGATGACAAGGGCTGCTCGATCATCATTAAATCAAATTGATCAAGTTGTTTCAGTAATTCGATGTCTTTCAGCCGGTAAGCGGAGTTTGCATCCGCCATGATCGGAACATCGGGATATCGACTGCGTACTTCCCTGATTACATCTACATCCCATCCTGGTTGTATTTTGATTTTGATTCTTTTATACCCATCTCTCAATCCAGCTTCTATCTTCGCCAGTAATTCAGGTACCGTTTTTTGGATGCCGATGCTGATTCCAACATCGATTTTTTTTAGTTCCCCGCCTAAAGCCATACTTAATGGAATATTCTTTTCTTTCGCATATAAATCCCAGATGGCCCCCTCGATTGCCGATTTTGCCATATTATTTTTGCGAATATGCGAGAACATATCCGATACATCACGAGGATGCTCTATTTCTTTATTCAATACAAGCGGAATCAGGAAATCCTCCAGCATGGTCCAATTGGTTTTTATGGTTTCTTCGTTATACCAAGGTGCTGAAAACGCCACAGATTCAGCCCAGCCCGAAAGCCCCTCTTCATTTTTCACTTCTACAAGTATGAATTCCTTATCTACAAATGTTCCAAAACTTGTTGTAAAGGGAGCTACCAAATCCATATTTAAATGACGTAAACGCACTTCTGTTATTCTCATCCCGATTCCCCTCTTATTCTTGTTTTTTTAATAAATAGTTTTGAATGGTTTCACCTTGTTCCCGTTCGATCCCGGCTGCAACATATCCTTTGGCAAAAAAAGCTTTGAATAATTCACCGGTTTTTAACCGCCAATCAATCGCAAGGCGGAGATCATCTTTTTTGATTTTTTGAATATCTGTCGGAATGGGAATGGCGATCACGTCGGCATTGGTTTCCAAATGATAATCCTTGATGTAAGGAAAGCCTTGGTCATTCATTTCTGTCGTTACGATGTGTATGGCTTTATCAGGAAGCGGTGTCTCTTCCTTTGCTCCCTGCCCTATATTCCATTCCACCATGAAACGATCAGTGGACAATCCTTCATTGAGGGTATCCTTCATATTTCCATAACAATCTTCCATATATGTTGAACAAACCGCTTCTAGTTTACCGATATTCAAGTTTGCGTTCACACTTTCCAATGGATCATATGTCCATGTAATTAGATTGTAGCCTTTTTTGAGCGCTTCTTCTTTTTGTGCCAGTTTAAGTAATCTGCCGTAGCCCTTCTTTTGATGAGCCGGATGGATGGCTAACATATGTGAACAAAGAAACACCCTTCCATCCTTGAATCCCGGGAAACTGTATTGAAATCCAACTAACTGGTCATTGAGGTAACCGCCTAAAACAAGCCCCCCGTTTTTGACTGCGGTAATCGTCTGATGGGTAGGAACGCAATCCATGCCCCATACAAGGATTTCAAGACGCTGCACTTCTTGTAAGTCCTCTAGTGTTGTTAGGGATTTAATGATTAATTCATCAGTCATGTAGGTGTCCCCCCTCGCCATATTTCTCGAAAGTGAATATGATGGCCTTAGTCAGGATTTCAATTCCCGATAACAAAGCATCTTTGTTGAACGTCATGTTCGGATGATGGAGCCCTGGTGTCAAATTACATCCCAACCCAAGCATCGTCGCTTTGAGCTTGGGTCTTTTCAGCGTATAAAAATGAAAATCCTCTCCTCCAGTTGTAATGACAGGCGCTACCAGATTTTCTTCTCCGAGTGTATCGGCTATCGCTTCAGCCATTATTTCCTGGGCTTGTTCGTTCACGATTGCTGCAGCAACGTTGGTTCCCGGTTCGAGTTTCATTTCAACTCCATGGACAATGGCCAAGGATTCGGCAACTTTTTCCACCTTTTTGGTGAGCTCTTCCATGACAGCATTATCCTGAGCCCTTAAATCCAATGAGAAAGTGGCTCTCCCTGGGATGATATTGGAACTTTCGCCCCCAGCAAAAAACTGCGTCATTTTTACTGAATAAGGGATGGACGGATTGAGATGGATACCATTTAATAAAGTGACGAATGCTGCTCCTATCTCGATGGCATTTTGCCCTTGATGCGGTCTGGCACCATGCGCATCAGTTCCCGCTATTTCTCCTTTAATGAACTGGGCAGCCCCATGGACAATGGCTGGAGCCGCCTGCCCATCCTTCACTTCCTCAACTGGCCTTAAGTGCACTCCATAAAGGAAATCGACATCATCCAAAACTTTCTCTTCAATCATCTTCAAGGCGCCCGTACCTTTCTCTTCAGCAGGCTGAAAAATGAATTTCAGCTTACCTCTTGGTCGAAAGTCCATTTCCTTCAATACCAGGAAAACTCCAAGCGCCAAGGTCATATGCCCATCGTGTCCACATGAATGATTGGCCTGAAACGTCCCATGCACCTCCTGCCAAAGTGCATCGATATCCGATCGTAACCCGACTGTGAAATTCCCATCCCCGATTTCCCCAATCACTCCTGTACAGTCTTCGAATGATTTTACCTTGCATTGATTTTCCATTAAAATATTGGAAATGAATGCTGTCGTACTCACTTCATTCCAACTCGTTTCAGGATTTGCGTGTAACTGGTCGAAGATATCGATGATACGCGGCCTTAATTTTTCGATTGTTAGTTTGATATCCATTTCTGTCTCCCCCTTAACTACCGGCTTAATTGGCTTGACTTATGACTTTATTTCAAAAGAAATATTCGTCTTGATTGAACGCATCATATATAGCCTTTCTTTTTTTAAAACCCTGTTCATCTTTAATCGATACACCAGCTACTATACTATTCAATAATGAAAATAAAACCGGTGCCGTATCGATAGTGGAAGTCCTTGGTGTTGAAATAGGCAATAAAATGTCAGTGTAGTCAGCAATCGGAGCCAATTCAGAATCCGTTACGCCAATTACAAATGCACCCGCTTGTTTAGCCATTTCCGTAATTTTCACAGTTTCTTTCACATAACGGTGAAATGAAATGGCTACAAAGACGGAATTTTCAGTCATTTTATTCATCAGTAAAAAAATATCATCAGTATCCGGCCTATATAAATGGACCTCCTCCCTCACAAGCCTCAGTGTAAAGGTTAACCAATGTGCCGCAGAAAATGATAACCGATGTCCGGATATCAAAACATTGTCGGCTGCCGCCAATTTATCAACTGTTTTAGAAAAATCTTCATTTGATAAATTTTTGATTGTCTTTTCGATACTGACGATATCCTGCCCCATCACTTGAGCCATGAAGTTTGGTTGATTCGCAGCTTCAAGTTTTGAAGAATGATATTCATTCAAACTGCTGCTCTCGAATATCAACTGATTTCGAATAAGTTTTTGAAGTTCCGCAAATCCACTTAACCCCAATGAATAACAAAAGCGGATGATGGTCGTTTCACTCACACCTATATCATTCCCGAGCTTTTGAGCTGAAGTGACTGCAAATGTATGTGAATGTACTAACAAGTATTTTGCTACCTTTTTTTGGCCAGTTGATAAACCAGGGAATACTTCTTTAACTTTTTGCTGTAATTCCATAAAAAATCCCCTCTGAAGCAAGATATGAATTCAAAACTTCTAATATGACAATATGAAGTTTTTACTTCATCAATAATAAAGAGTATTTTATCATGGGACTTTTAATAAAACAATAATATTCAGAATTTTTAATAAAAAGAAATGTCAATGTACCTCAATTACAAAAAACCACGAAGATGAACTCCATGGTTTCCTTATCTTTATTTATTTTTTATGACGCTTTGCATAGCCACATCGTTTACATAATTCTTCAACTGCACATCTTCTTGAAAAACCATCATACATATTTTTAGCCCGTTCACCATTTAAAATATCTTCAAGTGACGTTTCAAATATATTCCCCAGTGGAATTTTCCCTTCACTATCCAAACAACAAGGTACGACTGTACCATCCACCAAAATGCCTAACTGATCTCTAAGAGCATAGCAGAAAATATTCTCATCGATAATGTCACGGTCCAATTCTGGCCACTCGAATTTTTCAGCCATGTTTATATAAACACGGTCCTTCAATTTAATATTATTCTTCTGCTGAAGAGCTTCACTTAAACGAATGTCCAATGAAAGCTTCTCCTCCAACATGCTGAGAATATCGTCGTTCAGGCCATTACTCGCTTTTAGTTCATCCGTATCCATATTCCATAAACGAATGGCACAAATCATTTCACTTTTTTCATTTGCCTCATTTATGAAATCGGCAATATTACTGACATATGAGTCGAGACTATTGCTCGTATCGTTTGCCTCGAAGCTATGAAGTGAAATATTCACCTGACGAAGGGCTTTTTTGGAGAGCAGCTTTTCTTTGACCTTTTGAATCAAAGTACCGTTCGTTGTTATATTCACCTTTAGGCCATTTTCTGCACTGATATCCAGGAATGTACCCAAATTTTTATTTAAAAAGGGTTCACCCATCAGATGAAAATAAATGTGATCGGTGTGCGGTTTGATTTTCTCGATTACATGTGTAAACCCTTCAGGATCCATGAATTTAAGAGTCCTTTGCAAGCTGGAGCTTGGACAAAAATTACACTTCAAGTTACATATATTTGTAATTTCTACATAAACTTTCTTAAACTTTCTCATTTTCTAATACCCCTACAATCAAGCTTATTGTTTCAATCTGATACTAACTATACTGGTTAGCTGCTCATAAATGCAATGAAAACTTCATGGCAGCGGATATCAAGGAATGGATAGGTATCACTTCACTGTGGCAACTAATCCGATATCCACCATTTCCCGGACAATCCTTTAAAGAAATCAGAAAAAAACATCTTCTCGAGGTGAAGATGTTGGCTAAAATTCAAACCTTTTATTTTTGTTCTGAATTTACTTTCTTTTTTGCTCAGTGACCTTTAAACTAAGTAATTTTTCATTTTTCAAATCATGTTGTACGGTCACGATAACATTGAACTCATTTCCCTTATCCGCGACTAAAAAGATGAAAGCATCTTCGACAAGATTTTCCGCTATAGTTTTCCTACCCTTATATTCGTAATCGGTAACCTCAACTTCAGGATAATCTGCCTGAACTACGGCAATCGCAATCTTTCCGTATTTTTCGTAATCGGGTTTTTGGGCCTGTGTTGAAATGGACCCTGCTTGTATAATCAAAAAAATCCCCATTAACATCACGATGACTTTTTTCAAAATTCTTCCTCCTCATATTTTCCTCTTAATATTATTATGTAAGATTGTTCATTTGTTATGCAGCTGCATCGCTTCTTTAACAAGCATGATTCCAACTGATCGATTCCTTTTCCATTCCTCAGGAAATACACTCAAGGGAGGATTGGTTTCATCCACTAAATAACTAAGTTCGATTGTCATTCCCGGGCGGTGGAATTCAGTTATGAACCAATCCGTAAATCCACTTCCTACCGCTTCTTTTTCCGGAAAGGTCAGTTCATACCCAGTCAATTCCGATGTTTTTTTGGCAATCCCATAATCCCTCACCATATTTTCCCGTTTATTTTTGTAATGCCAAAAGATTTCCCTTCCTGAGGTATGATAGGCAACAGCAAGAAGGGGATCGATTTCCCTTGTAAAATCCGCAAGCGCTTTAACTTCAGCTGCTTCAAGTGGTTTTTCCCCTTTATAAAATTGATAAGATGGGTTTTTTTCATGACTCATGACTTCTTTCCATCCAGACGGATACTGCCTATTTAAATCAATGCCCTTGGCGTTGGCTTTCCATCGCGACCAATTCTTGCTATATCCGTTCATTTTCCATACTGCTGCCTTTTCAAGTATATTTAAGTTTGATAAATCTCCTTGCTGGATGCTGACTCCATCTGGATTAAGCATCGGGATGAACCAGATGCTAACTTCATCCAATGCTCCCGACGGGTATTCTCCAACAGGCTTGCCCGCTCGATAAGCGGCTGCATAGTCTTCAAGCATGCTCATTAAAAGTTTGGAGCTGAGCCATTCCCGCCCATGATGTGACCCCACAAACAAAATCGATTTTTTTCCTTTTCCTAACTTGACTGCTTTTATATCTTTTCCCTTTTCAGTTTGACCGATTATTTGAACGTCCAATTCATACTGGTGTTGGATTCCTTGCAGATCCATTTCCATCCGCTCAGGAGAATACACCTCTTCTGCGAGTGTGGTTTCAGGAAAAAAAAGCAGGACAATTACTCCAATTACCATTATTTCTCTCATGTACTCACCTTTTTTTTTTATTCAGGTAAAAAGCAACAACCGCGGTCCAAATACATCACCACTTATTGTAAGGAAATGTTCAGTCCGATCTGAACAAAATACAAATAGCTCCTTATTAAGGGGGAGAACTACATGAGGATTGCGGATTATGATCAGGCATTGTTTCACACACACCGTTCTGATTGGGACAGCTTGTTAGTATTGATGGTTCGGACGAAAGATCATTTTCTTTCAAAAAAAATAGAACATTTTTTGCACGCATACCGGTTTGAGCATGATTACCAAATTGTTCAATCCCAGTTGTATGCGCTGCTTCGTTATCTAGATCATGCGGCAGAAAAAACAAGTGATTATTTAAGTGAACTTCCAAGCTTAAATCAACTATAGTTTTTGCAAAACGGGAAAATTTATACAAGAAGATTGATTTTCGGGGATTTGACTTTGGCTGGTGAACCCTATAAAACAAGGAAGGGTCAGGTATGAAAATACCTGACCCTCATTTCATTATTTTTTTATTGTTGCATACGCAGCTGCATACATTTTAAGATCTTCAAGTAAACCTTCCACAAGTACGGCAGACTCTTCAAGTAAACCATCATTTTCATAATCGAAGCAATGTGGATCCAGAACCAATTGTTTGGCGATCACATTTGCATAAAGGCTGCGGCCCACTGTTCTCATTGAATTTAAGGCGTTGATCCCACCTTTTCCTCCGCCGGAGACAGCCAATAAAGCGACTGGTTTATGCGTGAATTGTTCATTGCTTAGAAAATCCAAGGCATTTTTCAAAGCTCCACTCATGGAACCATGATATTCCGGAGTGGTCAGGATCACGCCATCCGCTTCACCGATGCTTTTCCGAAGACCTTGAATCACTTCCAATTGATATTGCTCACCTTCACCTGAATATAAAGGGATCTCACTATTGCTTAAATCAATAAGTTCCGCTCCGTATTTCTTGGAAATGTAGCGTGAGGCTATCCCTGTACGCCCTTGTTTACGTGGTGAACCATTAATGATTACTAATTTCATGAATATTCCTCCATTATCCCTTATTGCCGCTCACTCTAAATTCAATACTTTACCGATGTTTTCCGAGGTCACTTGCCAATACAGTATACCAAAACCGAAACCGAATTTCCTTGAATTTTGCTCATTCAAATTTCCCAGAGGCCACTTTAAGATACTTTTACACGAAAAAAACGAAAGACCGGAAATCTTTCGTTTAGCTTTTCATACCTTTAAACTAACGCTTCAATCTTGCCCATGAAATCTGCCATGACTCCCGATAACTTGGACTCAGCTTCTGGCATTGATTTACCTTGGACACCGAAATAGAATTTAATTTTCGGTTCAGTACCTGAAGGACGGAGGCATACCCATGTACCATCCTCAAGGAAATACTTCAATACGTTTGATTTCGGAAGCTCGATCAGTTCTTCACCCTCGGAAAGTAACGTACGCTTTTTGCTGCTTTGATAATCTTCTTCAACGACCACCGCGATTCCAGCTATACGAGCAGGCGGGTTTTGACGGAATTGATTCAAGATTCCTTGAATCTGTTTCGCTCCCTCAATGCCCTTTAAAGTTAATGAACGCAACCCTTCTAGGTAGAATCCATATTTTTCAAACACATTCAGTAACCCTTCATAAAGCGTCAAGCCCTGCTTTTTATAATAAGCACAGACCTCAACAGCCAGCACAGCCGCTTGAATGGCATCTTTATCACGTGCAAAGTCTTTAATCAGATAACCATAGCTTTCTTCATATCCGAACAGAAAGCTATGTTCCCCGCTTTCGTTATACTGATTTATTTTCTCGGCGATGAACTTAAACCCGGTAAGTACATCAATCGTCTGCAAGCCATAGGACTCCGCAATCGTCCGCCCGATTTCCGAGGTGACGATTGTTTTTAAGACGACTCCATTTTGGGGAATATCCTCTTTTTCTTTTTTCTGGGACAGTAAATAATCAAGGAAAAGGGCGCCTGTTTGATTTCCAGTCAGGACAACATATTGACCCATCTCGTTTTTCACAGCAATTCCAAGCCGATCGGCATCTGGATCCGTTGCTATCAATAAGTCCGCTTCCACTTTGTTTCCAAGCTCGATTGCCATTTCAAATGCAGCTGGTTCCTCTGGATTTGGAGATTTGACTGTCGAAAAATCAGGATCTGGCAGTTCCTGGTCCTGAACTATATGCAAATTTTGATACCCTAAGCTTTGCAGTGCCCGCCTGACGGATTTATTTGCCGTTCCATGAAGCGGCGTAAAGACGATTGACACATCTATTTCCTCGGCAAGCCTTGGATTCTCAGGAACAGTGAGCAACTCTCGATTATATGCTGCATCCAATTCCTCCCCAATCATTTCGATGAGGCCCTGCCCTTTAAGAACTTCCGCTTCTTCAACCTGAATTTCAAGCTCATTTTCAATGGCATCCACATAGCTGATCACTTGATCCGCCGCTTCCGGTGGCAATTGTGCCCCATCTGGTCCATAAACCTTGTAACCATTATATTCAGGCGGATTGTGGCTTGCCGTAATGACAATTCCAGCAAAAGCATTCAGCTCGCGAACGGCAAATGATAATTCTGGTGTCGGACGCAACTCATCGAATAAATAAGCCTTCACCCCAAATGTAGCCAAGGTTTTAGCTGCTTCTAGTGCAAACTCCGGAGACTTATGTCTCGAATCATATGCAATCACAGCCCCTCTTCCTTTTGCCTCTATCCCAAACGAAGAGATATATTGGGCCAACCCAACCGTTGCCTTCCTTACAGTATAAAGATTCATCCGGTTCGTTCCAGCTCCGATTTCCCCACGCATTCCGCCTGTTCCAAATTCTAAATTCTTATAAAAGGCATCTTCGAGTTTTGCTTCATCCCGCTGCATTTCCTCAAGGAGGACACGTAATTCCCCATTTAAATTCTGGTACCCTGCCCAAGTGGTGTATAAAGATTTCCAATCCATCTCCAACATCTCCTCCCAAACGCCTTATTTGTTATTATTATGTAGCTGGCTTACATATACAAAATTATCATATATATTCCAATAAATGAAGTAAAGGCTCGTAATGAATAGAACCGCATCAGCGTTCATCACATCACGAGCCCGTATACCTTTTATTTTCCGCCTTTTTGATAATGCAGTTTATAAATATCATGGCGGCGGTCTTTCAATTGCCTTACAGTACCTGACTGCCGTTCTCGCCGTAAGATCTCCAAATCAACATCGCCAATCAGGACCATCTCAAGGTTCGGGCTGGTTTCTCCGACTATGCCGTCACGTGCAAATTCGAAATCCGATGGAGCGAAGATTCCCGATTGAGCATATTGGATATCCATATTTTCCGTTTGAGGCAGATTCCCCACCGTTCCGGAGATGACGGTATAAATTTGATTTTCCACAGCACGGGCCTGGGCACAATAACGAACGCGCAGATAGCCTTGCCTGTCTTCTGTACAAAATGGAGTGAATATGATTTTTGCCCCCATATCGGTAGCAATCCGGGCAAGTTCCGGAAACTCAATATCATAACAAATTTGTATCGCGATCTTCCCGCAGTCCGTATCAAAGACACGAACACGGTCACCAGCGTTGATCCCCCACCATTTTCTTTCATTCGGTGTGATGTGAATTTTATATTGCTTTTCAATCGTCCCGTCACGACGGAATAAATAAGCGATATTATAGATGTTATCATCATCTTCTTTTACGAAATGGGAACCGCCGATGATATTGACGTTATACCTTACTGCTAAAGTGGTGAACAATTCAATGTACTGCTCCGTGAAATCGGACAGTTTCCGTACAGCCAAGCTTGGTGATCTTTCATTTAAGAAAGACATCAACTGGGTAGTGAACAATTCCGGGAATACGGCAAAATCCGCATTAGCATCCGAAGCCACGTCGGTGAAATACTCAACTTGGTTCGCGAAGTCCTCGAATGAATCGATTTTACGCAGCATGTATTGTACGACGCAGATCCGCACCGGTTCGGATGTTTTATAATAACGTTTTGTTTTCGGCTGATAATCGACGTTATTCCACTCCATGAGAGTAGCATACTTATTGGATTGCAGATCATCCGGCAAGTAATTCGGATTGATCCTCATTAGCGTGAAGCCATTTAAAAGCTGGAACGAAAGGACTGGGTCATATATTTTATGCAATTGCACCTCTTTGACATATTCCCTTGGCAGCAATTCCTCCGCATGTTTATGGTAATTGGGGATCCTGCCGCCTATAATGATGCTTTTTAAATTCAATTGGGCAACAAGTTCTTTCCTTGAATCATATAGTCTTTGACCAATTTTCATCCTGCGGAATTTAGGATGGACCATGACCTCGATTCCATATAAATTATAACCGTCCGGATTATGATTCGTGATGTATCCATTATCAGTTACATCATCCCATGTATGGCGATCATCATATTCGTCAAAATTAATGATGAGGCTGGAACATGAGCCAATCACTCTACCATCATATTCAGCCACAAACTGTCCTTCTGGAAAAATCGCCAGATGGCTCTCAAGCTGATCTCGCTTCCAGGGAACCATTCCAGGAAAGCAACTCGACTGTAGAGCAATTATTTCATCTATATCTCCTAGCCTCATATTACGTATTTCCATTATTTTTTCATATTTATGCAGGTCTAAATTTGGCATTCTTCTCAGACTCCTTTAATCTCTTCCGTAAGAATTATACCCCTTATTCAAAAATTAAAACAACTGAACCTATCCAAGGTTTTCAAAATTCCATTGATAAAATCATTCTTAATGTCCCAGAAAAAGAATATATATTTTACAGACGCAGTCCATACATACTATACTTTTCATGAGAGCAAAAAGAGATGGGGAAGAGGAACCATGAACAATACAAAACGCAGTGTGGAAAACTTATGTTTGTAGCCTGGCTGCTTCCATCATTGCTTTTTCAGGAAGCTTATATTTTTCTGAAATGAAGCAATATGAACCATGCTCGCTCTGTTGGTATCAGCGGATCATCATGTATCCTTTTACAATCATTTTAGGAATTGCAATCATTCGAAAAGATTATTGGATCAGCTTTTATACCATGATACTATCCGAATCGGGTGCATTCATTTCCACTTACCATAATTTGATACAAAAGGTCTCATCCTTTCTGACCACACCCTTGCATGCTGAAGGGTTTCATGTACAGGACAATATATTAACGTATTGGGTTTAATTACTATCCCATTCCTAGCCTTGACTGCATTCGTCATTATTTTTATATGCAGTTACATCGTATGGACAAGATCCAAGGAGGTTGCAGCTTAATGAAGAAAATGGCTATAATTTTAGTAATAATCGTCGCGCTATTTGTCCTGCTCGGCGTTTTTACAAACATGAAAAAAGAAGAAAAAACAAAAGGAAATCCATACGGCAAAGATAAGCTCAAATCAGCTACTGTCGATCAACTGGATGATCCCAATTATCAAAACTTGATCCTGCCTGAAGAATTGGAGCAGGACCTTCAAGATAATAAAGATGTGACCGTTTATTTCTATAGTCCTTCGAATTCGATCAGTCAAAAAACCACACCCGTCGTGGCACCTTTGGCAGAAAAGTTGGGAATCGATCTAGTTCAATACAACCTTTTGGAGTTTGAACAAGGCTGGAGCGATTATGGCATCAAAAAGGAGCCGACCATCGTTCACTATAAAAATGGACAGGAACAAGAACGGATCGTTGGCTTTAATAAAGAGGAAACCTTCGAGAAATGGTTCGAGGACCACGATATTAATTAAGGATGAAAAAAATGAGCCGGCCCTAACGGAAATCTTCACCCGTTATAGCCGGTTCATTTTTTTTGACTTATACTAAATATTGATTGGCCACCTTGATATCCATCATCTGCATCTCATTTCCCGCTTCATGATGTATATGTGAAAAATGGTCATAATAAAAAGGGAAGAATATTCCGCATTCATTCAATAGAGTGATGTTATGTTGGAACAATTCTTCAGACTTAGATTCCATCACTATACAATCTTCTCTCTTCTGTTTATCCAATATCGACATGAGGATTTGAAGACATGTCATAACTTGAAATGCATCTCTTAATGTTGCTAAGTAAGTAAAAGAACCCTGATTCGGCTTCAAAACGCCAATCTCACGAAAATGAAGGATTTCACTTTCCGTAAAGTATTTCGGAAATACAGATTCGTAGAAACGAGAAACGAGACTCGCTATTTCTTGCTCTTGTTCTTCAGTTGAAGAAAAGACCGTCTTCACTAAAAAAACCACCTTTTTTCAGATCCGTTAGACCTATCTAATATATGTATACTCTAGGACAAGCGATTTCTTTCCCAATAGAATAACATAAAAATTGTAAAAAATATGTGGTAATTTCCACCACGAAAATCTTAGCAATAGGTCAAAGGTTATTTTTTTCATTTAACCACAACCAAACAAGGCGAAAGTAGGAATGAAATTGGAAAATTTCAATATAATTAACCAACATTTATTAATAGAAGTACTGGACAGCTGGAATGGATTAACATTGGAAAAGCTTTTTAAGGAGCGGTGGAAAGCCCCAAAGAAGTTGGTGCATGAGTGGAGGATGAGTAAAGAAGTGACAGTGAACGGCAATTCCGTCACATGGTCAACTGTCCTTACTGAAGGAGATACGGTCAGCATCCCCATGCTGGATCAAGCTGAAAATGAAACTGTTAAAACGGCAGACTTAGGAATATCCATCTTATATGAAGATGACCTGTTGTTGATAGCCAATAAACCGGCTGGGATGGATACTCACCCTTCTCTCCCAGGTGAAGCACACTCCCTCATCAATGGAGTTGCGCACCACCTTCGACAAACCGGCCAGACCTGTATGATTAAGCATATTCATAGGCTTGATAAAGATACCACCGGTGCTGTCCTTTTTGCCAAAAACCGCCTCATTGGGTCCATGTTGGATAGAATGTTGGAAGCAAGGGAAATCAAACGGACTTACCTTGCTTTAGTCGAAGGAAACATAAAAAAGGATGAAGGCGAAATCAAAGAAAAAATTGGCCGGGACCGCCACCATGCCACGAGACGAAGGGTTTCCCCTTCAGGTCAGACCGCAGTTACCCATTACCGGGTGCTCAATCGCGATCCCAAGAAAAACTTGACGCTCGTCAGCTGTACTTTGGAAAGCGGCCGAACCCACCAGATCAGGGTACATTTCAGCCATCTGAATCACCCTTTGGCCGGAGATACCCTTTATGGAGGAAGAAGGGCTTTTCCACGTCAAGCCCTGCATGCCCGAAAAATCGAATTCATCCACCCCATTTCCGAGGAAAAATTGATTATTGAAGCTCCTTTCCTGGATCGACCTGAAATATTCAATTTTCACATAAAATAGAAAAACACCGTTCCATTGGAACGGTGTTTTTCATTTCAGTTTAATCTGTATCATAGACTAAATCATAAAGGTTAACTTTAAAAAAATAGCTGGCCACCTGGGCCAGCTTTATTTTGTATTTAAGATGCTTTTCTCATGCCTTTTAAGATAAGGCTTAAGATGAAAACAAATACGATTGCACCAATCAATGCTGGAACGATAGCGAAATCTGCTACTGTAGGTCCCCAGTGCCCAAGAATTAATGAACCTAACCATGCACCAACAAAACCAGCGATAATGTTGCCGATAATTCCAAATGGTACATCACGTCCAACGATCAGACCTGCTAACCAACCAATGATACCTCCGATAATTAATGACCATAAAAATCCCATAATATATTTCCTCCTTCAAATTAGTTAATTTTTAATATCTACAGCAGACTTCAAGAAATCTCATCACTTCCATATTGTCATGCAGTTCTTTTAACTTTTACATTCAAATGGTATAATGCCGATTACGCACAATATCTAATGAATGTGAATGTGTTAGTTATAAGGTAGTGTTAGCTAGCTATAGCCCTTGAGGAACTGATTGGACAATCCTCAATATGTTAGTGAATTTTTTCTTTTTGTTTGCCGCTGTACTCATTATTTTCCCCGTTTAATTAAACTAAAACCTGATTTTTTTAAAAAATATTTGGTAACGAAAACAGGAGTATTACACCTGAAAAACGGGTATATAATATGTTTTTAACTTTGTCACATAGTTAGTATAAGCAATAACTGTTTCAAATATGTTCATTAAGAAAAAAGAAAAAAGATGCCCCTTATCGGGACACCCTCCTTTCATTTGCAACATTCTTGCAGTACGTTCTTTAGAACAAAAGTTCATCTGGATTGCTTCCGAACCGCTCATTTTTATTCAAGGCATCTATTTGATTCATTTCGTTAAGGCTTAATGAAAAGTCAAATACCTGTGCATTTTCCTCTATACGGGACGGCGTAATCGATTTAGGTATTACGACGAGATCATTTTGCAAATGCCATCTAATTAACACTTGTGCTGAACTTTTCCCATGCTTCTTCGCTATATGATTAATTGTCGGCTCTTCCAAAAGATTTCCTCTGCCTAGGGGGCTCCATGATTCTACCTTGATTTCATGTTTTGCACAGTACTCACGAATTTCGACTTGAGTCAAAAGTGGATGTAATTCGATTTGATTGACGACCGGTTTCACTTCACTGTTTGCAAGTAAATTTTCCAAATGATGAACATGGAAATTACTTACACCGATTGATTTCACTTTTCCATCCTTATAAAGCTTTTCCAGTGCCTTCCAGGTTTCCAGATACTTATCTTTACCCGGCCAATGGATCAAGTATAAATCCAAATATTCCAAGCCAAGACGATTTAAACTATCATCAAATGCCTTGAGTGTCGTTTCGTATCCTTGCTCCGTATTCCACACTTTAGATGTAATGAACAATTTTTCACGAGGCACACCGCACTCCCGAATCGCCTGTCCAACTCCTTCTTCATTTCCATAAATGGCTGCCGTATCAATTGCACAATATCCTACTTCGATCGCTTTCTTGACTGACTCAACGGTTTCATTGCCGTTTTTAACTTTAAATACACCGAAGCCCATCTGTGGCATTTGGACTCCATTATGTAAAGTGATCATTTCCCCAATATTTGTAATCATTCAGTCATTCCCCCTTTACTTTTATTTACCAATTATACATCGACCCACCTTCTATTTCTAACCAAAAGCCTCTGGATTAAATGGGTTTCTAAAATGAAAATGAACTCCTGAATATATATAACAAAATGAAAAATTTCCTATTTAATCCTTCACCAAATTAATTATTTTGTAAAAAAATGACGAAACCTCTATCCTTATAGATATGAAATTCGTTACAATTGAATAGTTGATTTTAAACCAAGTAAAAAAGAAGGTGCCATCTTTAAAGAATAATCAAACGTAAAACTTCCATTCTAATTAGTGAGGAGTCGCAAGCTGTCTTGCGCCAATTTATTGGCCACAATCCATAGTTACATTACATACTTGAAATTAAGGGAGTCTTCCATGTATGAATAGCATATTCATCTTAACCGCGCTAATTATTATTTTTGCTTTGGTCTTTGACTTTATCAATGGTTTCCATGATACGGCTAACGCCATCGCTACAGCTGTATCGACCAAGGCTCTAAAACCACGTCATGCAATCATCATGGCTGCGGTCATGAATTTATTAGGAGCGCTGACGTTTACTGGTGTAGCGCATACCATTACGAAGGATATCGTTGATCCCTTCACATTAAACAATGGCTCTTATGTTATCCTTGCTGCTCTTCTTTCGGCAATAACATGGAATTTAATCACTTGGTATTTTGGCATTCCAAGCAGTTCATCCCATGCAATCATTGGTTCAATTGCGGGAGCTGCCATAGTGGCGAGTGGCTTCGATGCAATTAAATGGAGTGGATTCACTAAAATCGTCCAGGCATTGATTCTATCCCCCATCCTTGCCTTTACGCTTGGATTCATTGTATACAGTATCTTCAAGGTAGTATTCAAAAATAATAATTTAGGAAAAACCAATAAGCGATTCAGGAGAATACAAATTCTCACGGCCGCCATCCAGTCTTATACACATGGAACGAATGATGCTCAAAAATCCATGGGTATCATCACGATGGCTTTGATCGCTAATGGATATGCCTCTACCTCTGAAGTTCCTTTCTGGGTACAATTATCCTGCGCAATAGCCATGGCGCTTGGTACATCAATCGGGGGTTGGAAAATCATCAAAACGGTTGGCGGTAAAATCATGAAAATACGGCCGGTAAATGGGGTTGCTGCAGATATAACTGGTGCAGGCATCATTTTTGGTGCCACCTTCCTGCATATGCCGGTCAGTACGACACATGTCATTTCCTCTTCCATACTTGGGGTCGGTTCTGCACACCGCATTAAAGGGGTAAAATGGGGAACAGCTAAAAGCATGTTGATCACTTGGTTCATCACCTTGCCGATTTCCGCTTCATTAGCTGGAATTATTTATTATTTCATTGCTTTATTTTTATAAAATCTTGAGTCTTTCCATATCGGAAAGGCTTTTTTCTACGCTTGCAAGTGTAACTGTTTCCCATTTTTTACTTATCCTTGTTTTTGTATGTAAAGTTTTATTAAGATTTTGTAAATTTTCGTCGAAAAACCTTCCCTGAAACTACATGAATTCGTTACAATCAATTTGTTAATACTAAGCGTACGACTAAAAGTGCGTAAATTTGCATGACTAATTGGGAGGCTTTAACATGGCTTTTAAATCAAAAAAAGACAAATTCGCAGTAATGCTTTTCAACATCGCTCAAAATCTTAAAGAAGGTGCTGACTATTTCGCAGATTATAAACTGAAAAACATCTCCGATCTAAAAGTATTTTCAGATACGATGAAAGACTATGAGCATAAAGGCGATTCAATGGTTCATAACGTGATTAAAGAGCTGAACAATGCCTTCATCACTCCTATCGAGCGCGAGGATATCCTTGAATTAACCATGAGAATGGATGATGTCATAGACGGTTTGGAACACTGTGCCGCATTATTCGAAATGTACTCAATTGTCAATGCAGATGAGTATATGCTTAAGTTTGTGGATGCAATCAAAGAGTGTACATATGAGATTGAAATAGCTGTCGATACACTTTCCACAAAAAAATTGCCAATGATTCGTGAAAATGCAATCAAAATTAAAGATCTTGAATCCGTTTGTGACGGAATCCAACGTCAATCGATCAAAAACTTGTTTACCGTAGAAAAAGATCCAATCAGGATCATTCAATATAAAGAAATTTACGAAAGCCTTGAAGACATCGCCGATCATTGTCAAGCAGTGGCCAATACCCTTGAAACAATCATAATGAAAAACGCCTAAGGAGTACCCCAATAAATGGATACTTTATTAATTTTAACAATATTAATCGTTTTCTTTGCTTTAGCATTTGACTTCATCAATGGTTTCCATGATACAGCCAATGCAATAGCGACTGCTGTTTCAACAAAGGCCATGAAGCCTCGGCATGCCATCATCATGGCGGCCATAATGAATTTCGTCGGAGCCATGACATTTACTGGAGTGGCGAAGACAATAACGAAGGATATCGTGGATCCGTTCACGCTTCCGAATGGTTCATATGTAATATTGGCAGCTCTGCTCGCCGCAATCATATGGAATCTTCTTACCTGGTATTACGGAATACCAAGCAGTTCCTCCCACGCATTGATCGGTTCGATTGCAGGTGCTGCAATTGCTGCAGCAGGATTCGCAGGCATTAAATGGGAAGGATTCTTGAAAATTCTTCAAGCTTTGATCTTCTCCCCGTTAATTGCTTTTGCAATCGGGTTTATCGTTTACAGCATCTTTAAAGTCGTCTTTAAAAACAATAACCTGACAAAAACAAACCAAAGGTTCCGTACTATACAGATTGCTACTGCAGCACTTCAATCGTATACCCACGGAACGAACGACGCCCAAAAAGCGATGGGTATCATCACGATGGCCCTTATTGCAAATGGTTATGCAACAAGTTCAGAAATCCCCTTCTGGGTTCAATTTTCCTGTGCGGTAGCAATGGGACTTGGAACTTCCGTTGGCGGATGGAAAATCATTAAAACCGTAGGCGGCAAAATTATGAAGATCCGGCCGGTCAATGGTGTTGCTGCGGATCTAACCGGAGCCTTTATCATTTTCGGCGCGACCATAATACACATGCCAGTCAGTACCACCCATGTCATTTCATCTTCAATCCTTGGAGTTGGATCGGCCCATCGTGTAAAGGGCGTAAAATGGGGAACGGCTAAAAGAATGATCATCACTTGGTTCATTACCATTCCCATCTCGGCAACATTAGCAGGTTTGATTTATCTTTTGATTAATTTCCTATTCTAATGTAAAAAAATCCCTTCCGGTTCACATCGGTAGGGATTTTTTGTTTTCATCAAAAAAGCATCTTGTAATTTAAGGATTTATCTATGCTTATTCATAAGAAATCGTATAAAATTCAAGGAGAAGGAATTTTTTTAAGCGAGGGGCAAAATAAATATGAAGGAATTCGAAAAAAATAGAGATATTTTTAAAGACCTTTATGGAGATATGATGGAGTTTGCCGATAGAATCAGTTCTGTTTTAGGCTGCCCCATTACAATCGAGGACGGTAACCACCGCTTACTTGCATATAGCACACATGATGATACTACGGATCAGGCTCGTATAATGACCATTATCGGAAGACGTGTACCTGAAAAGGTCATCAACAGTTTATGGAAAGATGGTTTCATCCCAGCTTTATTGAAAGAAGATGCACCCATTAAAATAGGGGCCATCAATGATGTTGGTCTTGGTAACAGGGCTGCAGTTTCCATTCGGAAAAATAATGAAGTCCTTGGCTTCATTTGGGCCTTGGAAGTCAATGAACCTTTCTCCGAAGAAGATATGAAATTCCTGCAATTCGCTGCCAAGGAAGCGAAAAACCAATTACAGCAATTGCAATTGAAAAAGAAAAGGAAAGAAGCTGGGCATCAAGAATTCCTTTGGCGCATGTTGACTGGACACTACCAAGAAGAATCTGAAATAAATGAAAATTTCACGAAATTCTCCATCCATGTTCCCGTGGTTTTTTCCATTTTAGTATTCGAATTTCCTAAAGAGATCAATCGCGAAGTGGAACGCTACATTTCATATATGTTAACGACTACGCAAAAGATAAACAGTTCCTTATTTGCCATTGACCATAACAAGCTCATTCTTTTCGCAGGAGCCAACCAGGAAAACAGCCCTTCTTTTTCTGCATCTATATATGATTTCATTCCTTTTTTCATACTGGAAATGAAACGGCGTTTCGGTGTTGAGCATATCCTTGGAACGGCTGGCAATATGTATAAAAACTTAATGGATGTTAAATCAAGTTACGAAGAAGCACAATACACCCTGAAAATGAAGAATATTTTCCCTGATGACATGAAGCTCATTTTACATTATGAAGAACTTGGCATGTTTCAAATGATTGAAGCGCTCGCAAGCAACAAACAGCGTCATGTTCATCCTTCCATATTGAAGCTAAAAGCATACGACATGAAAAACCAGACGGAATTGCTGCAGACACTCACTGTCTACCTAGAGAAAGACTGCAACCCAAATGAAGCTTCTAGAAATCTTCATATCCATGTGAATACATTGAATTACCGATTAAAACGAATCTCAGAAGTGGGAAACATCCGGTTAAAAGATCCCATTCAAAAAATGTCCCTGTTTCTTAACATAAAACTTAAACAATATGATGAATTTTTCAAGAAAAATCAATGATATATTCCTTGATATGGAATACTAGAAGTGTGATGAAAGGTTGATCATATGAAACTTGAAACAAAAGAAGAACTTGAAAAAGAATTAAAGATCATAGAAAAATGGGAAAAGGATCAGAAAGGGCTATGGTTTTGGGAACGGATTGGGCGAATCCCCTTCAAACTATTGGACAAATTGACACCGGATTTCATTCAGAAAAAATTGGGTGTCATGCTTGATGAAATCGGCAGCTACATTCAGAACGGTGGAAAATATCTAACGAAAGAAGCTCATATTCTAAGTAAGCTAAGGGCCAAGAATCCCGAGGTGAATATTACTGCCCTGGAAGATGTTTCAGGCATCCCCCTCCATATCATGGATAGCGTTAGTCAAGAAATTAAAAATTCAGGCAGCAAATTGGCAACGGTTCAAGGCGCCACTACCGGTATTGGTGGAATCTTCACCATAGCTATCGACATCCCCCTTCTTCTCGGTATGTCGATCAAAACACTTCAGGATATCGCCATCACTTATGGCTTCAATCCCAGTGACCGCCAAGAGCGTATTTTCATAGTCAAATGTCTGCAGTTCACAACTTCGGATGTTGTCGGCAAAAGGGTCCTATTAAATGAATTGTCGAAAATGAACCTGCCTGATTCAGAAACAAAAAGGGAAATAGCATCCGAGCTGCAAGGATGGCGAGAAGTCGTTTATACATACCGTGATCAGTTTGGCTGGAAAAAGCTTCTGCAAATGGTTCCGGTTGCTGGAATTATCTTTGGTGCCCTGACCAATCGTTCCATGATTGCCGATATGGCCGATACGGGAATCATGCTTTATAAGAAAAGACGGATTTTAGAGCGCATTCAAGAGCCTATAGCAAAGAATTAGAATTCAGCGTTATATCTTCACACGTTTATGATATGAATCAAGTGCCTTGGTCCTGGTAAGTCCATCTATATTGAAACTGCATTTGTGGAATTCCACAAATACACCTTTTTCATTTTTCTGATTTCCACATACTAACTGTTTCTTTTTCCAACTATACTTGAGATACAAATAGTAAAACATATTATTGGAGGGATTAAGATGAGAATAGGAATTCCAAAAGAGATTAAAAACAATGAAAACCG
The DNA here is from genome assembly GCF_046534585.1 of Peribacillus sp. SIMBA_075. Taxonomy (NCBI): domain Bacteria; kingdom Bacillati; phylum Bacillota; class Bacilli; order Caryophanales; family Bacillaceae; genus Peribacillus; species Peribacillus sp. SIMBA_075. The sequence goes on from NZ_JAWRYN010000030.1 coordinate 50,297, forward strand.
TGTAGCTATCACTCCAGCTGGGGTTGTAGCATTAGTCAATGCGGGGCATGAAGTATTAATCGAAATGAACGCAGGTCTAGGAAGCAGTTTTACAAATGAATCATACCAGGAGGCTGGCGCAGTTATAGTCGAGGACGCTGCAAGCGTTTGGTCAAGCACAGAAATGATCATGAAAGTAAAAGAACCTATCTCATCTGAATATAAATATTTCCGAAAGGATTTAATCCTTTTCACATATTTGCATCTTGCGGCTGAACCGGCACTAGCTCAGGCCCTAAAAGAAAGCGGTGTCTTGGCCATTGCTTATGAAACAGTTGCAGTGAACCGCACACTTCCTTTACTGACACCAATGAGTGAAGTGGCTGGACGCATGGCTGCACAAATCGGTGCTCAGTTCCTTGAAAAAAATAACGGTGGCAAAGGAATTCTCTTAAGCGGAGTTCCTGGAGTGAAACGTGGTAAAGTCGCTGTTGTCGGCGGAGGCATGGTTGGAACGAATGCAGCTAAAATCGCTATTGGATTAGGCGCAGATGTTACCATTCTTGACTTAAGCCCTGACCGCCTTCGTCAACTTGATGATATTTTCGGAAATGAACTGACTACACTCATCTCCAATCCTTATAATATTGCAGAAGCAGTCAAAGATGCTGATTTAGTAATCGGTGCTGTATTGATTCCAGGTGCTAAAGCTCCTAAACTCGTTACAGAAGAAATGGTTAAATCGATGTCCCCAGGTTCAGTCATTGTCGATGTTGCAATCGATCAAGGCGGTATCTTTGAAACGGTTGACCACATAACAACACATGATAACCCTACTTATGTTAAACATGGAGTAGTGCATTACGCAGTAGCGAATATGCCAGGAGCGGTGCCACAAACCTCTACAGTTGCTTTAACTAACGTAACAGTACCATTTGCACTGCAAATCGCAAACAAAGGCGCAATCAAGGCGATCCTTGAAAATGACGCACTTGCAAAAGGCGTCAACGTGGCAAACGGTGAAATCACGTTCGAAGCAGTTGCAACAGACCTAGGCTACAATTACGTAAGTGTTGAAAACGCCTTAAACCCAAATAACATTAACGCTTAATAAAAAATAAGAGTCCAGACACACATCGTGTCTGGACTCTTATTTTTTTGGACGGGAACCTTGAAGATGTCCCTTTTCGTACAAACTTTTAATAAGTTGGATGTTCCTTCGTTTTGGTCAAATTATCTGGATGAAGGTCGGATTATTCTTTGCTTCGGTCGAATTATTCGGATGAAGGTCGGATTTTCCTGCCCTTTCACAAATAAAGATTAATATTATACTAATCTACCATAATAGACTATTTCTCTAATCCGCGAAAATTTTCCCAGGATTCATTATTCCTTTAGGGTCCAATGCCTGTTTGATGGTTTTCATCACTTCGTAAGCTGCGCCATGTTCCCTTCGCTGATACTTTGATTTTCCAAGGCCGACCCCATGTTCACCAGTACATGTACCGCCTTTCGTTAAAGCATATTCAACGATTTCTTCATTTAACCTCTTCGCTTCATTAACTTCCTCAGGATTATTTAGATCAATCATGAACAACACATGATAATTCCCGTCACCTACATGTCCTACAATCGCTCCCTCCACTTTTGATTGTTCGACTTTCTCCCTTGTATCCAATATTGCATTCGATAATTCATTAAGCGGCACACTTACGTCGGTCACCATCAGTTTCTTACCCGGGGCACTATGAATGAATGCGTACGCGAGATTATGGCGGGCTTCCCATAAAGCATTCCGTGCTTTTGAATCCGTTTCAAACTGGATATCCCCACTTCCAAAATCACTTACGATTTCCTTGGCAAACTTGATGTCCTGTTCCAGTCCGGCAAAATTACCATGAAACTCCAGGAATAAAGTTGGTTTGACATCATAGGATTTGTCCATGAATTGATTAACTTTTTTTATGGACTCGGCATCAACCAATTCAATTCGTGCAATCGGGATTCCAGCAAGCATGATTCCATTAACCGCAGATACGGCCTGTTCCACGGTTGGAAATGAAGCTCTTCCTGCCATGGTGACTTCAGGAATGCCGTATACCTTCAATGTCAGTTCAGTAAATACACCCAGCGTACCTTCCGAGCCGACAAACAAGCCATTCAAATGAATGCCTGAAGATGATTTTGTCGCTAAACTTCCGGTATGGATCACTTCACCGTTTGCTAAAACCACTTCCAGATTCCTGACTTGGTCACGCATAATCCCATATTTGACCGATGTCGTCCCACTTGCATTCGTAGCTGCCATTCCTCCCATTGTTGCATCGGCGCCAGGATCGACGGAAAAGAACAAACCGTATTTTTTTAATTCTTTATTGAGCTGCGTCCTTGTCACACCTGGTTGAACCTTCACAAGGAAATCATTTTCCCTGATTTCCAATACTTGATTCATCAAGGACAAATCCAGGGAAATCCCCCCTTTGACCGGAACTACATGCCCCTCCAAACTTGATCCTAATCCAAATGGAATGACCGGTATTTCATGCTCATTCGCATAACGCACGACTGCACTGACTTCCGCAGTATCTCTTGGGTATATGACCATATCCGGTAAATGCGGAGAATGATATGATTCGTCATGGCTGTGCTGTTCCAATAAAGCCTCATTCACCGTTACTTGTACTTCCGTCAGTATCTTCCTTAGATCCTCTATATAGCCATTCATTCTGCATCCCCCTCTTTTTTACTAAACATTCAGATAATAATATTCAAAAAAGGAGATTGCCCGCTTGGAGGCAATCCATCCTTCCTTACTTGCCGAACCCTTTCGTTTTATCCGTGCAGGCTTTCATTGCTTGTAAAATGCTGGATCTAAACTGATTCCTCTCTAAAGACGCTACTGCGGATATCGTTGAACCACCCGGGGTGCAGACATCATCCTTTAATGAGGCTGGATGTCTTTCCGTTTCAAGTACCATTTTAGCAGCTCCCATTACAGCTTGTGCTGCCATTCGGTATGCTTGTTTCCTTGGTATGCCATCACGGACCCCTCCATCTGCCAGTGCTTCGATGAACATGTATACATAAGCAGGTGAAGAACCGCTGATGGCTGGTACTGCATCCATCAAATCTTCATGCAGGATTTCCGTTTTGCCGAAGCTATTCAGCAGTGCAGTCACATCCTCTATATCAGCACCCGTAATTTCATCATTAATGCTCATAGCCGTCATGCCTTCACCGACAAGTGAAGGGGTGTTTGGCATCGTGCGGACAACCTTCACTCTATTCCCGAAGATATTCTCAATTAGGGATATAGTGATTCCAGCTGCCATTGTAATGATCACAGCATCATCTTTCACATGGTTCTTCACTTCTTCAAGCACCTGCTTATGCATGGAAGGTTGAATCCCTAGAAACAGAAAATCAGCAAAACCGGCAACCTCTTTATTCTCCAAGGTTCCTTTAACCTTATATTTCGTGGTGATTTTAGTTTTAGTTTCGACACTCGCTGTACTGACCATGATTCCATCAGGGGAAATGACCTCTGCATGCAACATGCCCTCAAGCATTGCTTCCCCCATTTTACCGCATCCAATAAACCCGATTTTTTTATTCATATCTTACACTTCCAATCATAAGTTCATCTATGTTCCTTTTTATTATATCGGATATGGTAAATGGAAACACGCTTGCGGGTATTAATCAAGAAGGATTTAGTGGATTCTGGTCGAATTACTCCTTTACCTTAAAAAACCCACTCCTTCATGAAACATTTTTTGCGAAAAAAAATGTTGACTAATTGGTCACTTCAGATTTATAATTTTGACCTACCAGTCACAACCTAATAAAGGAATATAGATTAAGGAATGGAGAAATAGTATGCAAATTGAGAAAAAAGTGGTTAATACCAAGCTTGTCTTAGCAGGATTGATCATTGGAATGTTTTTCAGTTCATTGGAACAGACGATTGTCGGGACGGCAATGCCGACGATAATCGGTGAATTGAATGGTTTTACCATCTTTGCATGGGTAACGACTGCATATTTAATAGCCTCAACGACAGTTGTACCGATTGTTGGAAAGCTATCTGACTTATATGGCAGACGTTCCCTTTATCTGCTTGGTACGATCATTTTTACGATCGGTTCGTTTTTATGTGCCACTGCCACTTCGATGGAGCAATTGATCATCTACAGGGGCCTGCAGGGAATTGGCGGCGGAATGATCATGCCCTTGTCCCAAACGATAATAGGCGATATATTCTCTGCGGAACAAAGGGCCAAATGGCAAGGTGTATTTGGAGCCCTTTTTGGTTTAAGTTCTGTCATTGGTCCTTTTCTGGGCGGACTGATCGTTGACCATATCAGCTGGCATTGGATCTTTCTGATCAATGTACCGACGGGCTTACTATCTGCCATATTGATTTATGTCGGGTTGAAACATGAAGGCATACGAAAAACAGAGAAAGTGAATATCGATTATCTAGGCATTTTCACCTTGATTCCTGGTATTGTCCTCTTACTGCTAGGCTTGACTTTCGGTGGTGATAAGTTCGAATGGGTATCACTGGAGTCTCTCTTGATTTTCGGCAGCACCATTGTCTTCATTACCCTATTCATCTTTTTTGAAAGAAAAGCAGTTGAACCGATTCTTGATTTATCCCTTTTTAAAAATAGAGTATTTGCCACCACAAGTATTTTGGGATTCCTGCTGGGCCTCGGGATGTTCGGGGCAATCATGTTCGTCCCGCTGTTCATGCAAGGGATTCTTGGAGTTTCACCAACAAAAGCAGGGTCGACAATGACTCCGATGATGATCGGTTTGATTCTTTCCAGCGTCGTTGGCGGGCGGTTACTGTTGAAATTCCGTTTTCGAACAGTGCTTACCTATGGAATGGCCATTGCGACGCTAGGCTTCTTCCTAATGAGTACGATGGACGGCAGTACGACCATATTCACTGCGTACTCATTCATGGCTATCCTTGGGATCGGTATGGGTCTTGTCATGCCGACATTGATGATTGCCGTTCAAAATGAATTTCCAAAATCACAGCTAGGGTCGGTTACAGCGGCTTCGACCTTCTTCCGATCAATAGGGGGAACGATGGGCATCACGGTTTTGAATGCCGTCATGAATCATAATCTCCAGCAAAATATGGATGATGCGGTCGTTAGCCAAAAGAACCCTGTATTGCATGAGGCATTGAAAGCACTAGCCGATAAAACGGATAAGTTATTCAACATCATGCTTTATCCTGAAAACCTTAAAATGCCGGCGGAAGTCAGTAATATCCTTATAAAAACGATTGAAAATGCTTGGATCGGTGCATTTTCCAGTGTTTTCGTCACAGGTATCTTTTTTGTTTCCGCCGGAATATTAGTGGCACTTTCCGTGGGTTCGGGCCGAATAAAAAGAGATCAAGAAACCGAAAAGGAAATAGGTTAAAAATATGCTCTGGACCGGCTGATTATATCAGCCGGCCTTTTTAATTCCCGCATTCTATGTTTCTTTTTCATCGATAAGGGAAATTTACCTGTTAGAGACTAAATGGAGTGATACTATGAACAAGATAAACCATTCAATTTTGCCTGCGGATTTTTATAATCAGCCTACGCTTGAACTGGCAAAATCCCTGCTCGGCTGCCTGATTGTAAAAGAAACTGCAGATGGAACCGCTTCTGGATTCATTGTTGAAACAGAGGCTTATATGGGACCGGTGGACAGGGCCGCACATAGTTTTGGAAATAGAAGGACTAAACGGACGGAAGTGATGTTCGGTGAGTCCGGTTTAATTTATACATACGTCATGCACACACATACACTGGTCAATGTTGTAAGCGGCGGGCCTGAAAATCCGGAGGCCATTTTGATTCGCGCTTTGGAACCCTATTCAGGGCTTGAGTTAATGCAGGAAAGACGCGGAATAGCCGATATACGTAAATGGACGGATGGACCTGGAAAGCTAACCAAGGCACTTGGCATCACCATGGCTGATTATGGTCGGTCCTTTACTGATCCTCCTCTATATCTTGCTGCCGGAAAGCAGCCCGAACACATTTCTAGCGGGCCGCGCGTCGGAATTGATAACTCCGGGGAAGCAAAAGATTATCCGTGGCGTTTTTGGGTTACCGACAATCCGTTTATCTCTCGCAAGAACCTAATTAAAAAAGGATGACAGGAAAAATCACGGTGATGATATCTCCTCTAAGTGAACGGTGAAAAAGGCTACAGGTATTCTGTGGATGTTTCACAAGTACTTTGTGGGGATTTTTTTCTATGTCCATAAGAAATAACTGCTTAGTAAAAGACAATCCAAATTACCAAGAAGATAGTAATTTCCACCAGTCCGGGAGTTCTCCCCCAGACTGACTGATTAATGGGCGGCGGGGAAAGTCCGAAAAAATAATGGACTCCGCATCTCGAAGTCCATTCCAAAAAGTCGTGGACGAAAGCACTGTGAATGTATGTAGAGTCCACCGAAGACACAAGGAACAAAGTGTTAGTTGAAGTAATTACTAATCCTTCTTTTATTAGTGACAACCAATAACTTGTCACAATTCCGTCTCCTTTTTCCCTTTCTTTTCTTCTTTCAAAATAACTCGTTACATTACAATTAAATCCACTTACAATTTTTACCTAAACGTTCAACTTCCAGCCTATTACATTAGTAATAATTAATTGACTTCCTTCTATTACGAATCTAATATAGTTAAGTCAGCAACATGGAAGGTGGTTTATGATGAACGTTCAGGCCCTTTTGCAAATGAATACAATTTTTATTAGTATCCTAATTGAATCCCTTCCCTTCATTCTACTGGGAGTCCTTATATCTGGAATCATCCAAATGTTTGTGTCAGAAGAGATGATTGCAAGGATTATACCGAAAAACCCGATCTTATCAGTTCTATTCGCAATAGGTGCAGGGGTCTTTTTTCTTGCATGTGAGTGCGGGATCGTCCCGATTACCCGCCGTTTGATTGCTAAAGGGGTTCCTCTTTCAGCGGCCATTGCCTTTATGCTTTCTGCTCCTATTCTGAATCCGATCGTCCTGTTTTCCACCTATATTGCGTTTGGTAATAGCTGGAGCATGGTTTTCTATCGTGGTGGAATTGCATTGGTGGTCGTCTTGATCATTGCATTCATCCTATCTTTTCAATTTAAGACAAATCAGCTTAAACAGGAACATATCGAACATACACATCACAATAAACATACATTTAAAGACAAGATAACGGGGATGTTTAAACACTCGATTGAAGAGTTCTTTTCTGTTGGAAAGTACCTAATCATTGGTGCACTTCTGGCAGCTGCCATTCAAACCTTTTTGAAAACATCCCTATTGCTAGAAATTGGTCAAGGCAAATTACCCGGGAATGTAGTCATGATGGCTTTGTCCTATGTCATGTCCTTGTGTTCCCAAGCCGACGCATTTGTTGCAAGTTCTTTTAGAAGTACCTTCTCGCCCTCTTCACTAGTTGCTTTTCTTGTATTTGGGGCCATGTTTGATATTAAAAATACGATCATGCTTTTAGGTACATTCAAAACAAAATTTGTTTTATGTTTGATGGCTTATATATTTATTTCCGTCCTTGGTTTAACTTTATTGTTTATTTCTTAAAGAGGGTGTTTTATATGGGAAGATTATTCATATTACTTGGACTTACATTTTTATTCATGCATCTACACGCCTCAGGGAATATATCGAAATACATTAATATGGAATATTCTTATGTTTCACAGATTGCTATCTATATATTGGCTATGTTCACTTTAATGGGATCTTATATATTTATCAAAGAAGGAAATCAAGAAGAGTCTGAGGATTGTCAGTGCGGGCATGATCACTCCCAGGAAAACAAGAAATGGAAAAAAAACCTTACTTACACGCTATTTTTAATTCCCATTTTAACCGGCCTCTTTTTGCCTGTTGCCACAATGGACTCCAATATCGTTGAAAAAAAAGGATTTCATTTCCCCGTGTATGATGACACAGATGAATATAGCCAGCATCAATTTCTGCAGCCGGATACGAGTCTTTATTATGGCAAGGATGATTATTTAACTTTAATGGATCACTCGCTCAAAAGCTTGGCTGATCGTGATAGTCTTCATTTAACCGACAAAAACTATCTTACCGATTTAGAAGCCATCTATTACTCCCCTGGAAAGTTCGCCGGCAAACAAATAACGTTAACCGGATTTTCGTACAATTCAGATGAGCTAGCCAAAAACCAGGTATTCCTGTTTCGTTTTGGGGTCATTCACTGTGTCGCAGACTCTGGGGTATTCGGTATGCTGATCGAATTTCCTGAAGGAATGCATCCTAAAAATGATGAGTGGTATTCCGTGACGGGTGAATTGGAATCCATTTATTATCAGCCATTTAAAAAAACCATTCCTATACTCAAAGTATCATCACATAGCAAAATCGTTGAACCTGATGATCCCTACGTTTATAGACAATATTAAAAAATTAATCAAGGAAAGGTAAGGATATGTATTCTTACCTTTCTTTTTAATTACCCGACCCCAAACCTCCATTTTATGTAATGAATTTCAAGGAGACTTGTTATCCATTTCTACGGCCAAACCCTGTATTTTTGAAACTATCTTTGAACCATCCCAACCTACTTTCTGCAATTAATATAATCCGAATGTGCCCTATTTCACTGCACTTGAATCCCACTCGAGGTGACTAGACCACATTTACCTGTAACAGGATAACCTGAAAAAGGCGAATTTCATTTATTTTCTAAATGAATTTTTTTTTTTATATTGTCATGTTTTTTATATTTCATAGCCTTATAATATAAATGCTACATATTTTTTTACCACATCAGGAGGAACTTTCCTAAATGAACAATTCGAAAAGCTCTTTTATTCTTGCAGGAACTATAATAGGTACCCTTGTGGCAGGAAATTCTGCTTATGCTGGTTCTTATCAAGTCAAATCAGGGGACACCCTTGATAAAATTTCTAAAGCTAATAATACAACTGTCCAAGAGTTAAAATCTCAAAACCATTTGACCAGTGCCCTTATTTTTCCCGGCCAGGTCTTGAAGGTCAATAGCCTTAACATGCAAACGGATAAAAATATAGACAAAACCGGAAAATATGTGGTTAAACTGGGGGATACTTTATCTAAAATTGCTAAAAAATATAACCTTTCCCTTAGTGCCTTGCTTAAATCAAACCCTAATATTTCTAATTCGGATCGTATTTATATTGGACAATCCATCCGTGTTTCCGGACAAGCTCCTGCATCTAGCTCTAAGGCTAAAAACAGTAATTCAAGTGATACATACACAGTCAAATCAGGGGACACCCTGGGAAAAATCGCCAGAGTCAATAATATGACTATCCAACAATTAAAGTCTGAAAACCGTTTGACTAGCACTCTTATTTTTCCCGGTCAAGTTTTGAAGGTTAATACCCTTAACAACAATACGAACAATAGTAAAAATACAACAGAAACTTATGTGGTTAAACTAGGGGATTCCTTATCGACCATCGCTAACAGATATAACCTTTCCCTTAGTGCCTTACTTAAAATAAACCCTAATATTTCTAATTCAGATCGTATTCGTATAGGCCAATCCATCCGTGTTTCCGGGAAAGCATCAGTATCTTCATCTGCATCTAAAAAACCGTCCAAATTGACTTATTCTTCCAAGGCGGATCAAGTTTTGGCTGCCGGCGCAAGATACCTAGGAGCTAAGTATGTTTACGGTGCGAGCACTTCACGTACTGACATATTTGATTGCTCTTCATTCACATTAAGAGCTTTCCAAAATGCAGGTATTTCCTTGCCTCGAAATTCAGTGGCACAATCACAGGCTGGTACGGCTGTATCTCTGAAAGCCCTTCAAAAAGGGGATTTAGTATTTTTCGATACCAATAATGATGGTGTAATTAATCATGTAGGAATTTATGCCGGAAACGGTCAAATGCTGAATGCTTCCACATCTAAAGGTGTATCCTACGCTAACATTAACAATTCTTACTGGGGACCTAGTTTTGTAAAGGCTGTCCGTGTTATTAATTAAATGATGGCAATAACAATTGCTGGCTAAACATTCACTTTAAAAAAATTTTATAACAAATGGAAAGCGTGTTTTGATAAAAAAGATCAAACACGCTTTTTCGCATGATAATGATCCAACATTTTACATTATCAATATTCCCATTAAAAAAAGGCCTTCTCCGATAGGAAGGCCTCAGACTGTAGACAAACTCGAGGAAAATCGAGTTTGTCTATTTTTTATGAGTTGTACAATTTGGCCGTTGATTGGA
>NZ_JAWRYN010000207.1:0-366 GCF_046534585.1 Peribacillus sp. SIMBA_075
CCCAGCGTGGAGGTAAGAAGAAAAACAATAGCGAGAACGAAGAGGTAGAGGTAGAAAAATCTACAACTCATTGGAAAATTCTCGATACAAGCGTAATTATTGATGGACGTATTGCGGATATTTGCCAAACGAAGTTTTTAGAAGGAACAATTGTGATTCCACAATTCGTATTAGAAGAGCTTCAGCATATTGCCGATTCTTCTGATGCTTTAAAGCGTAATCGTGGTCGCAGAGGATTAGACATTTTAAATCGTATTCAAAAAGAGCTACCAATTCCGGTGGAAATTTATGAAGGCGATTTTGAGGATATCCAAGAGGTGGATAGCAAGCTTGTAAAGTTAGCTAAAATCACTGGTGGAACTGTTG
>NZ_JAWRYN010000208.1:0-365 GCF_046534585.1 Peribacillus sp. SIMBA_075
ATTCGAACCCCCGCGGGATTTGACTCCCCTGTCGGTTTTCAAGACCGATCCCTTCAGCCGAACTTGGGTATACCTCCACGGCTTTTAAAAATGCATATGGTGGACCTTGTAGGACTCGAACCTACGACCGGACGGTTATGAGCCGTCTGCTCTAACCAGCTGAGCTAAAGGTCCTTATATTTATTGGTAGCGGCGGAGGGGATCGAACCCCCGACCTCACGGGTATGAACCGTACGCTCTAGCCAGCTGAGCTACACCGCCAATATAATATAAGTATCTGATTGAAAAATGGTGGAGCCTAGCGGGATCGAACCGCTGACCTCCTGCGTGCAAGGCAGGCGCTCTCCCAGCTGAGCTAAGGCCCC
>NZ_JAWRYN010000209.1:0-365 GCF_046534585.1 Peribacillus sp. SIMBA_075
TCACGGTGCATTGCTTCGAGATTTAATGGATATTGAATACATTCGGATTACGGAAGATCGACACAAGTATGATTAATCAATGAAGCTTTAAGCCTAGAACATATTGTTCTAGGCTTAATTAAATCCATACAAAAAGGTAAGGTACTTTCTAAAAAAGCACCTTACCTTCTATATCATATATCATTTAACTTCCAACAAACTATATTGCTAACCCCTTCGCTTTCTCCAAAGCTTTTTCAATTTGCTCAAATCCTGTCCCACCAGCACTGTTACGACGCTTTACAGCTGCATAAGGTGAAAGAACTTCATATAAATCTTCTTCAAATAACGGACTCATTTCTTTATACGTTTCAAGTGGTACATCT
>NZ_JAWRYN010000210.1:0-364 GCF_046534585.1 Peribacillus sp. SIMBA_075
CATGTTTGTTAGTGGGATTCCAGAAGGTGAAGTAATATATGATACGCAAGAAGGACCGTTTCCGTTTTTCATAGGTGTACTTGTATTTATTTTCTCTTTCTTCTATATAACAAAGAGAAAGATGAAGCAAATTGAAGCGATGGCACAAGGTGTAAAGGAAATAGAAAAAGGAAACTTAGCGTACCGTATTGAGAAAAAAGGTGAAGATGAGATTGCGTCTTTAACTGAGAATATTAATAATATGGCGGAAGAGCTTATGAATAATATAGAAAAGGAACGTAAATTAGAGAAGCAAAAGAATGAGCTTATTACGAATGTATCACACGATTTACGTACACCACTGACTTCTATAATGGGTTACTTG
>NZ_JAWRYN010000211.1:0-364 GCF_046534585.1 Peribacillus sp. SIMBA_075
ATTATCATGGAAAACAAAAAAACAATTTACTTCTTATGCACAGGAAACTCTTGTCGTAGCCAAATGGCAGAAGCTTGGGGCAAAAAATATTTAGGTGACAAATGGAATGTACTTTCTGCAGGTATTGAGGCGCACGGAGTAAATCCGAATGCAATTAAAGCAATGAAAGAAGTAGACATCGATATTACGGACCAAACATCTGATATCATTGATCGTGATATTTTAGACAAAGCAGATTTAGTTGTAACACTTTGTGGTCACGCAAATGATGTATGTCCGACAACACCACCACATGTAAAACGAGTTCACTGGGGATTTGATGATCCAGCGGGTCAGGAATGGTCTGTATTCCAAAGAGTTCGTG
>NZ_JAWRYN010000212.1:0-363 GCF_046534585.1 Peribacillus sp. SIMBA_075
GTTTGATGTTATTGGTAGCTGGCTGTTCGATGTTTCAAACGGACACCCAGAAACAATCCCTCACTATTCCCTCTGCGTATAATAGCTTGCCAGATACGTTCAGCGAGGGAGAAAATGGGCTTTCTTTGCGAAGCGATCAAGAGGCTTACAAGCTTCCTCTGGAAGAGCTGGCTGTAATTATTGCCAACACCGGATCGAACTCCATCACTTTAGGTGAGCAGCGGATGCTGGAGAAATTGCAGGAAGGCGTATGGTATAAAGTGCCTTACCGAGATGAGTTTGCTTTTACGGATATTGGTTTAGGATTGGGAGCGGAAGAAAAGCTTGAGCAGAAGATACCTCTTGAATATTTGGACTATAGGC
>NZ_JAWRYN010000031.1:0-56205 GCF_046534585.1 Peribacillus sp. SIMBA_075
AAAAAGGTAGATTTCCTCAGAATAAACTGAGAAAATCTACCTCTATTGGCCCGGAAGGGACTTTTTCAGTGCCCTCTCAATGGGATGCCCTTTTTTCGCTTGAATTTTAGATGAACTCACCTATTCAAACAAAGGGATTTCCGGCGGCATCCCGGCTTCAGGCAAGAAATAAATGAAAATGGTGAAACAAATGATAAGCACCGAAAAGATGATGGCAATAACCGAAATGCCCAAGAGAAATTTTTTACCTGCTAAATATAAGCTGATCATCAGACTTGCAAACCCAATGATCAAATAAATGCTGGCTCCAACATATGAATTCAACTTTGGGAGAATCCCCGTGATGAAAAGCAGAACGAAAGTCATTTGCAGGGATATGCATATTCCAAGTAAACGTTTCATTCTTACCTCCTGTCTATTTGAAAAGTTGAGTGAGATATTTAAATATAAAACTCACCCCTAACAGCCTCTTCATGAACCATTGATAGCTAAGTGGTTCCTACATGGAAAATTCACATAGAATATAGTTCTAAAATTTTTTGTATGGGTAACTTATTCGCATGACTCAAATCAACAAAAAAAGGTAGTTGCCACTTTTGAGTCGTTATTGCCTGTTTACTAGTTGGATTATCCCAAATAGGATAAATCCTTATTGCCATTTTCCCTTTTACATTTTGCGTTTTAAGGACATTTTGTTTTGCGAGAATTTCTTTCGGGAAAATAAATTGCCCAAAATGGTCATTACTCATTGAGGTATTGATGACCAATAAATCAGGAGAATTTTCATATGCAAAGGGTTGATTTTTATCATTTTCGTCTTTTTCCCAAAACGCAACAAACTGTCCCACTTTATTGGGTGTTATTTTTGCGACTCTAAATCGAACCGATTTTGCATTTAAGTGAAATGTTCCAGCTCCGTATTCGGAATTTTGATATTCTTCTTGAATTGATTTTATAGAAAGATGATTAGGTTCATAAACTATTTTGTTTACATGAGTTAAAGCTCTATAAAATTTATTCATTTCGCTACTCCTATTTACTTTGGAATGAAGCTTCATTGTTTTTTTAAGCATAAACTATGAGGCTGCTAAAACATCATATCAATTTTTTGGTAAAAATGGTATGTAATCAATCTGGCACGGTCGATACTATTACAATGCGAAAAAGCAAGATGCACAAAATCATTGCAATAAAAAAGATGACCCCGTTTAATTCGAGGTCATCTTCATTATATAGTCCATTCCTTTTTTCCTTACTGCTGGCTAAGTGTTAGCGAATGCCTTTCATGTAACCTTGAATCTTTGGTGATAAGGCCATCAGGGCCAGTCCAAGGATTATTGAAGCAACGCCGATCACTCCAAAATAAGCCATTTCGGTTTGAGGAGTGTAGAATCTGACGATTTGTGCGTTTAGTGCTTGTGCTGCTGCACTTGCCAGGAACCACAGGCTCATCGTTTGTGCCGAGAATGCAGCTGGAGCCAATTTTGTAGTTGCTGAAAGTCCAACAGGGGATAAACAAAGTTCTCCAAGCACTACAAGGAAATAGCTAAGTACAAGCCATAGCGGATTGACTAAAGAGTCTGATCCACCGAAATAAACAGGAAGCAGGATCACCAGGAATGATAACCCGGCGAACAGTAGACCTATTGAGAATTTTTGTGGTATGGTCGGCTGGCGCTTTCCTAGTTTAATCCATAACCATGCGAATACTGGTGCAAGGGTAATGATGAACAAAGGGTTCAATGATTGGAACCATGCCGGGTTTAATTGCATTCCAGCAAAATTCAACTGTGTCCGTTTGTCTGCATAACTTGCTAATATAGTTGCACCTTGCTCTTGAATTGCCCAGAACATGACAGCTGCTATGAACAAAGGAATATAGGCCATCAATCGTGAACGTTCAACAGAAGTTGTTTTAGGGCTGCGATACATGAAAATGAAATAAAGGGTCGGAATAAGGATCCCTAGAATACCTACAAGATTAATAAAGGTTTTAATCGTTAAGATACCTTTAGTGGCAGTGATGCCAATGATGGCAGCTAAAATCAATGCAGCTATTCCCAATTTAGTGAATACGGTTTTCTTTTCATTTTGTGATAATGGGTTAGCAGGAAGAGTTCCAGCTAGGCCCAGGTTCTTTTTCTTTGTTGCAACAAAGACAATGAGCCCAATTAACATACCAATTGCCGCCAGCCCAAAACCAAGGTGGAAGCTGTAATTCATTCCGACTGTACCGACAAGAAACGGTGAAAGGAATGCACCCATGTTGATACCCATATAGAATATACTGAAACCGGAATCCCGGCGATCGTCATTTTCCGCGTATATTTCCCCTACAATGCTGGAAACATTCGGTTTTAATAGACCAGTACCCAGAACAATGAGTACCATGGAAACAAAGAACATGGAGAGACTGCCTGGTACAGCAAGGACAATATGCCCGAGCATGATCAAAATACCACCGTAAAATACGGCTTTTGAAGTCCCGAAAATCCTATCGGCAAGCCATCCGCCAATTATACCGGACATATATACTAAAGATCCGTAGATGGATACTAGGGCAAGGGCTGTGTGTTCATCAAGACCTAGTCCCCCTTTAGAAACTTCGTAATACATATAGTAAACAAGAATGGCCTTCATGCCATAATAGGAGAAACGCTCCCAGAACTCAGTGAAGAAAAGGGTGAATAGTCCTTTTGGGTTTCCAAAAAAACCTTTTTGGGGTACACTATCCACAATTTTCTGTTTATTTATCGTTGCCATACCTAGCCCTCCTTTTATTATTGTATGATAACTTTTATTTTCTCTGTTGTAAACAAATATTTATTATATTTAAATAATTGATTTCAAAATAAATAATAATAGCTATTAAACAAAGCAATTCACACTAAAATCCTCCTAAAAAAAACACCCAATCAATTTAGTCTAAAAGGAAGCTTCCATGAATGATATATTGCCCTAACTTTACCCATGTATTACGTTTGAAAACACTTTGGTTACCAGAGGGAAATTGCGAACCTTGAAATAACCCCACCAAAACCGTTATATACACCGTATAATAGAAATAACAAAAAAATGAGGAGGTACAAATATGATAGGGTTAGTAACCGTGGTGATGATTTTTTCCATCCCTATAATCGCCATACTGACAAGCCATTTCGAAAAACAGGCAAAAAACAAACACAAGATGCTACAAGTTGAACTGGAACTTGAAAAACTTAAACATGAAAACTTCCTTATGGAGACGGAAAAAATGAGGCTGGAACTGGATCAGATGAAATTTGATGAAAAAAAAGACGAGCCAAGGTTACTGTAGTCAAGTAACATTGGTTCGTCTTTTTAATGGTTTTTGTGAGTTCCCGTTTTATAAACCCCTCGCCCTTCATAAGTATAATTAACGGACATTACAAATAAGTTCATTTAATGGATATATTGATCACCCACAAGTAATTCTGAAATAACCTTGGTCGGGATGATGAACTCGACGGCCCCCATATACCCTGGCGCAGCTTCATAGCTGTTAAAGGCGATGACTAGCTTGCCATCTTTGTTTATATAAAAGTTTTGGTTTTCATCAATGCCTTTAAATGCAGTAAGATCATCATCTTCGACCCAATATATCTTTTCCGGATCTTCAGCCATCTGCCGCTTCATCTGTTCCTTGATGTTCTTACTGATCACCTGAAGATAACGATCATCTTTAAATAGGCTATTTAACGTTAAAAGCACTTCGTTTTTCTTGTCGACTGTATCGAATTGACTTTCTGTAGAACTGGAAGCAGAAATCGTGTCCGTATAGCGCTGTACGGATAATATCGTTTCATTATCTGTCAATATCTCATATCCGCTTTCCACCGACATATTGCCCTTTTCCCCTTCCTTCAGTTTTGACATGGAGTCCGTGAATTCCTTGTATAGCTGTTTGCTTTCCGATAAGTATTTATCATTCAGGCTATTTTCAAGCTGTTTATTCTCCAGTCCGGAAATTGCAGGTGTTTTGATCACGGCCGAGGAATTATTCACATCCTCTTTCCACTCGACGAAGGTGATCACTTTAATGACCTTATCGACTATCGGAATATCACTCATGGCCTTTGCCACTGCCGGACTGATGTTTACGGAAGCTGTCACTATCAGAAGCGCTGCAGCCGCAGACACCAGGATATTCCTTCCAACCCTTGACTTCTTCCTTGGCTTTTCATTCAAAGCTGCTTGAACGACATCTTTCAATTCTTTAGGGATCGGTGTTTTAAGATACTCTTCCCGCAGATCCTTTAATTTTTTTTCCATCTTTTCGTTTCCTCCCGTTCAGTCATGTTGATCCGCAATAGTTGCAGCGCTTTATATAATCTCGTTTTAATCGTGCTTACATTCTCTTCCAGAACCTCCGCTATCTCTTCCAACTTCAGGTCCTCAAAGAAACGAAGAACGACTACTGTTTTATACTTGACCGAAAGTCCTTCCAGGGCATTTTGTAAATCCAGGTCGGGGTAGTGATCTTCCTCTCCGCTGCGTAAGTATTCTATTGTTTCGTCATCGGCGACTGTCAGCTTCTTTTTCTTTCGCAAAACATCAAGTGACGTTCGGACTATGATCTTATATAACCAGCTATCTATAGAAGCAGCGTCTTTTATTTTGTTGCTGGAGGCAAGTGCTTTTCTTATCGATTCCTGCACGATATCAAGCGCATCCTCTTGATTTTTGACATAGTAAAAAGCAAGTCTGTACAAATTGTCTTGCCGTTCGGTTATCCGGCCCGTTATTAATTGATTCATATCTAGATTTTTCATTGCATGATAGAGCTCCTTACATTTAAATTACGTATCCTAGGTACAAAGGATAGACGTTCGTGCAGCCATAAAAGTTTGAAAATGAACAAGGAAATATTTATAAATAAAAAAATGAAAATTTTTACAAACTTTTAAGGCTTTTGGCGCGTCTATATAGTAGAATGATTATCGAGGTGGAGTGCAACATGAGGAAACTAAATTATAAAAAAGTCTTTATTTTTCTATTTTGTCTAATAGCTGCAGTGGGAACGATGGGGTTAGCCATCAAAAGCCTTGCTTTTGATAAGAAGCGAACCGTTTCCGCCTATACAAACGATAAAAATTACCCGGAAGCTGATATTCAAACGTATTTGAAAGATAATACGAAAGGCGGTTATTCGGCCAGCAGACCCGTTTTGCATATAGAAAATATCGACAAGCAACTAGAAGCTTACATAAAAAAAGAAATTAAAGATTATGAAAAAAGATGGAAAGCATCCGACGGAAAAGCATCCGAGCTGAACCTCACATACACGATCCTTCATTTCAGCAAGCAGACCATTACCATTTCCTTCGATAAATATGAACAAGTGGAAGGAAAGAAGCAGTCCGAATCCCGGATCTTCACTTATGATATTCCATCTCAGCAAAAGCTCTCTATAGAAGACATCTTTGCCACGGATTCTGATTATTTATCCGTTTTATCCGATATTGTTTTTGAAGAGTTAACCGAGAAGGAAGAAGAAGGCATTTCACAGAGTCTTATTAAGAAGGAAAACAAACTGAAGGCGGCCAACTTCGATTCTTTTTCAGTCTTGAAAAATACGCTTGTATTCTACGTTAAGACTGATGATTCAGCTAAGACTCATACAATAGCCATCAAGAAGGAACTTTTTAATGATAGCTTGCTAGATTCATATAAAAGTAAAGAATTGAATGAGGATCGTGTAAAGGAATGGCAGCCGAAACATATCGTCGCTAAACTGCCCGTGCAAAATGAATGGATTGACCCATCAAAAAAGGTCATTGCCTTGACGTTCGATGACGGGCCACATCCAATTTATACCATGTCCATTCTTGAAGACCTGAACAAGTATGATGCACACGCGACCTTCTTTGTGCTTGGAAGCCGCGTACAGCACTATCCGGAAGTTCTGCAAAAAATGCTTGAACAAGGAAATGAGATCGGCAACCATTCATGGGATCATCCGCAGCTGACTCGCTTAAGCAAGAACAAAATCAAGAGTCAAATCGAACAGACCCAAGACGCTGTAGAAAAAGCTACAGGTTCTGAGCCAAGTCTCGTCCGTCCCCCATATGGAGCGATTAACGATAATGTGCGTGAATACATGGAGGATATGGAAGTCACACTCTGGGATGTCGATCCCGAAGATTGGAAAGACCGCAATGAAAAGAAAATCGTGAGCAATGTGATGAGTAAAGCCAAAGACGGCGGAGTCATATTAATGCATGATATCTATCAAACTAGCGCCGAAGCTGCAGGAAAAATCATCAAACAACTGCATGACAAAGGATATCAGCTGGTCACTATTTCGGAAATGGAAAGGGTAAAGAAAGACCGTGAACTTTCCGGAATCGTCATAAGTGAATAATCAAAAGGAAAGAGCCTGTTTCATCAAAACAGGCTCTTTTGCATTAGATAAAATAAGCAGGCCTTTGATCATATAGCAAAGGTCTGCCCGTTTTTTCATTCACCAAGATCTACATTATGATAAACTTGTTGCACATCTTCCAAATCTTCCAATGCATCAATCATCTTTTCGAATTGTACCTGTGCATCTTCTGGAAGGGTTAGGTCATTTTGTGCAAGCATCGTTAGCTCTGCCACTGTAAAATCGGTGATTCCCGCATCCTTGAATGCTTGTTGCACAGCATGGAATTGTTCAGGTTCAGCATAAACGATGACCGCTTCTTCTTCTTCAATGATGTCACGTACGTCAACATCCGCTTCCATTAACAGTTCAAGCACATCATCAGCCGTTTTACCTTCAATCCCGATGACAGCCGTTGCATCGAACATATAAGCAACAGAACCGCTGACACCCATATTCCCGCCATTTTTCCCGAATGCGGCACGTACATCAGATGCCGTCCGGTTCACATTGTTTGTCAATGCATCCACGATGACCATTGATCCATTTGGACCGAATCCTTCATAACGAAGTTCGTCATAGCTTTCTTCCGAACCGCCTTTGGCCTTTTCAATCGCACGGTCAATGATCGCTCTGGGAACATTGTACGTTTTCGCACGCTCAAGTACGACCCTTAACGCCTGGTTGGATTCCGGATCTGGTTCACCTTGTTTCGCCACTACATATATTTCCCGTCCGAACTTAGCATAAATCCGACTTGTATTTGCATCTTTTGACGCTTTTTTTTCTTTAATGTTATTCCACTTACGACCCATTATATTCCACTCTCTTTCATCATTGAATATACCGATTAGATTATTAAGATACTGCCCTACGAGAAAACCCTTTACGGGAATTCCTTTGAAGATAGGCTATACGTTTACTAGATTATATTATACATCAATTGTATAAGTTTGAAAAAGTCCTGTACATCCCTCACTCGCATTAACTCGGCGGGTTGGCGCTATATATTATAAAATGCTATGGTGAACATCAAGAGTGGTATAGTATGAATGGATCGGAAAGGAGAGATGATTCATGACGGAAAACCAAATCATCATCGGGATACCCGGAAAGTGGAAGGAACGGGCAGAATTGATTCAAACGGTCGCTTCCCAAAGCGAAGGGTACCTGTTAGCAGGGAATATTTTTCATAACAAGGATAAGAACATAACTTTTCAGGCAGAAATCCAGGATTATGAACCCACTTTAAAAGAGACCTTTTCTTACGCCAGTAAAGATGCCTTTTCAGAGAGATTATTAGCGGAAATCAATGAACATACCTTTACCGTTTATATAATAGCCGATACCGGAAATGTTACGGACTTGATCGATGCTGGGGCAGCAATCCTTAGGGCAGGCGGAATGGCAGTGAAAATAGAAACAGCTGGCATTGCCCATTCAAAGGAAGATTGGCAAAAGCTTCATCAAAGCCCCGATATTCTCTCGGTATATGCCCATTTTGCCACGATCATCGGAGAGGAAGATTATTATTGTTCATTCGGAATGAAAGCCTTTGGGCTTCCAGATGCCGTGACACTTAACACAATGAGTCCGAAAGAGGCGGCATCTTTACTTAACACATTTAATTATTACAATCTAGGTGAACGGCCTCTCTTTACAACTGGCGAAACCTTTAGCATACAACAAGATGCCCCCGACTTTATATTGACGGGCCTTCAGGACTTTAGATATGAAGAAGACCATCCCTTCTACAACCCGTTTGGATTGTGGAATTTAGGGACAAGTAAATAGAGGAACGATTCGCGCCTCCCAGACTTTAGACAAATTCGAACTGCCCCGTAAATGATAGACACAAAACTAACATTTACGGGGTGTTTTTTATTTCAAAAACGTTCCGATTGATTTCAGAAAATCCGCTCCCTTTCCGCCGACTGTCTGCCAAGCCTCCTCGGCAGGTGTGTCGCAATTTTCTTCCACCAATAACGGATTCATAAAACAATAAAAAAACATATAAAGCGAGTGCCTGGAGAGGAAATCAACGACCTAGTCTTAATGATCGTCAGGAAAGAGACCATCCGAACTTCCTTTTTTAGACACTAGGGGTTCAACCGAGTTTTTCACTCTTTTCTTCTTCATGTTCTTTCTTCACGAGTGTCATGCCGCTCGCTTGGTATTTAAGGATCTTTTGAATGACCGTGCCAAGATGTGCACCCGCTTCAACTGGCGGGATCCCGCCTTTATGGATGTTGGAAATGACCATCCTCTCTGCTTCAATTATGCCCAAACAAGGTTTATAGCAAATATAAGCGCTTAATGATTCAGCACTGACAAGACCGGGCCGTTCGCCGATCAACAGGACAATGACCTCAGGCCTAAGGATTTCTCCAATATCATCCATCACGGCAACCCGGCCCTTTTCAATATAGAACGGTGTACCTGCATCCAATTTTGCCGCTGCCAAAGATTGTCTGAAAGATAAATAGACGTCCTCCACATTCTCTTCGATCGCCTTGGCACTTAAGCCATCGGAAATGATGATTTGAACCGTTGGGGCCTTTATGCATTTTGCTTCGATCATTCGCTTTGCTTCGTCCGACAGCTTCCTGCCATAATCCGGACGCCGTAAATAGACCTCCTTATCATCGGCCTTCGTTTTCACCTTGAATAAATCCATGCGTTTCAATAGAGTTTCACTGACTTCACCATATACAGCATCAACGGCCGCCGCATGGTCAAAGCGGAATTTCAGCCAGGAATCCGTTTTAGGACGTGTCCCCGATCTGCCTATCCCTATCCGGGCAGGGGTTTTCGCTATCAAGGCATCCAATTCTTCTTTATTATTCGGATCTTTCATTCTCATATCATCCACTCCTAATGGTTAAAAATAGTTGGATCACCGGCACGCTTCGTTAACTTGCCGTTTTCCAGAATCCCCATCTTCTCCAGCCAAGCTTCATATAATGGGGCTGGCCGCTTATCCATCGTTTGTCTCAATGTCGCTATATCGTGATAACTCAAAGACTGATAGTTTAACATGCAGTCATCCCCCATCGGAGTTGCGATGATGAAATTCACACCAGCCGCCGTTAAAAGTACACCCAGGTCCTCGATATCATTCTGATCCGCCTTCATATGATTCGTATAGCAAATATCCACTCCCATCGGCAGACCATGCATTTTTCCCATGAAATGATCTTCCAACCCGGCGCGGATGACCTGCTTGCTGTTATATAGATATTCAGGTCCGATGAATCCGACGACCGTATTGACAATGTACGGATCAAAATAGCGGGCAAATCCATAGTTTCTGGCTTCAAGCGTCACCTGATCGATTCCGAAATGCGCTTCCGCCGATAACTCCGAGCCTTGCCCCGTTTCAAAATAAAGATGCTGCGGACCTGTGCCGGTCCCATGAGCCTTTGCCACCTCGTTGGCTTCTTCGAGCAATTGAACGTCAATTCCAAAAGAACGATTGGCCGCTTCCGTTCCGGCTATGCTTTGAAAGATCATATCAGCAGGTGCACCCTGCTGTACGGCCTTCATTTGAGTGGTCACATGCGCAAGTACACAATTTTGGGTCGGGATATTCCACTTCTGGATTACGTCCTGTGTCGCATGAAGCAGCCGCTTTACGCTTTCGACTGAATCATCAACAGGGTTGATTCCAATGAGGGCATCCCCGATTCCATAGGAGAGACCTTCTTTCAAAGATGCGAGCATGCCATCCACATTGTCAGTCGGGTGGTTAGGCTGAAGGCGCGAAGCAAGCGTTCCCTTGTATCCAATCGTACTATTATTCTTTGTGAGCACTTCGATTTTATTGGCAGCATGGATAAGGTCAAGGTTCGACATGATCTTGGCTGCCGCAGCAATCATTTCACTATTCAGCCCCCTGCTTATTCGCTTTAAATCGTCACCTGTCGTTTCGTCACTCAAAATATATTCACGAAGCTCGGCAACGCTCCAATTCTTCACAGATTGATAGATGGTTCCATTGATGAGACCATCTATGATCCGTGACACTTCATCCTCTTCCGGGGAGAGTAAGGGATAATTCCTAATGTCCGCCAAAGTCAATTCGCTAAGCACAGCTTTCGCCGCAATCCGTTCTTGGACAGAATCCGCCGCAATTCCCGCAAGCCTATCTCCTGATTTCTCTTCATTCGCTTTGGCCAAGACTTCTTTCAACGATTTGAATTGATGGATTTCCCCAAAGTATTGAGCAGATAATTTCATCGTATAATCCTCCGTTTCTTAGTTGTGGAAGGTCAGTGTTTTTACGACAACCGGAACGACCCCTGTCCGCAGCAGCCTTCCTATATCTAAATAATCCCCATGTTCCACTTGTGTCTGATCAATGCAGATGACCGGCAAATCTGGTCGGTTCGCTAGAAATGTTTGACCAAGCACCTTCCCATAATCACTGTCCATCACAATTATCAGAGGTTGCTGCTGATTCGGCTTTTGCATCAAAGCCTCGGTAAATTCGGCTGCGAGCTGCTGTATGTCCCGAAAAGATAGATAAGGTAAATTCGTTAAATAAAAGGCAAAATTCAGTCCTTCCTTTAGTGGATCGTATATCGTTATCGCATCCTGAACCGATTGTGCCATTGTCCCTGTTCCATCATCCAGCACGCCTTGAAAGTCGATGCGGTAGACTGGGATATTACGGACTGGCAGATGAGAATCATTCACCTCGATGGTAGCACCGCTGATTTCAGTTGTATGCGTGCCTGCTCCTAGAACAGTCGCCCGAACCGTTTCAACGGGCTGTTCCCACTCCCATGCAGCCAATACTTCATTTTCCTTTATAGAGGTTGCAAGCATCATGCCGATATCCTGAAAGCTTTTTTCTTCCCGTTCTTCATGATAGATGCAATCACTGACACCTCCCGAGAACATCAACACATCTATTCGTCCTGTCCAAGATGGCTCCTTCCCCACTAATAGAAGTTCATCTTCTTTTGTGAATGAACCAGCCAAAAACCTCGAAAGCACCTTAGACATTTCATTTGCGATGATTACCCCATCAACATTCAAAGGTGAATGCCCTTTTGATTTCAGCCATTTTCCTATTGAGGGAGCAACCTTCACCTTCGCTCCCTCCCATTCCACCAAACGGCCTCCTATATGCAGTGTGCAAGTTCCGCAAAGCATACCAGAACGGTATACGGCAATATTCGCCGTTCCCCCGCCAATATCTATATTCGCTATAGTCTTTCCTGTCTCGATCGAATGTTGATAGGCACCAGATCCCTTTGCGGCAATGATTCCCTCCAAATCCGGCCCAGCTGCCGCTACAAGGAATTCCCCTGCCGCTTTGGATAACCGGTATACCATTTCTTCTGCATTTTGTTTGGTTGCCGTTTCACCTGTGATGATGACGGCCCCTGTTTGTATGTTTTCCATCGTGATCCCGGCTTGATGGTATTCACTTTCCACCATACTTTGAACAGCAGGTATATCAATAACCGTATCGGATAAAAGCGGGGTCTTGAAAATGGGACTTCGATACAGAATTTTCTTATCTGTAATTTCTATTTTTGGCACCTGTCCCCCACCCGCCACATTCCTAAGCGAAAGCTCGCTGATAACAAGTTTCGTCGTACTAGTGCCAATATCGATTCCTGCACTGATGATTCGTTCCGTCTGTTCATTCATTAAATTCACACCTCAGTTTTACACCACTTGGATTTCATCGCTATCTTCTTCCTGGTTATTCGTTTTATATTCATTTATGCCGATGACTCCCGCTGCACGATCTTTTCCCTCCAATTCCAAAGCTTTCGGAACGGACAGCCAGTAAGCAAGACCGATTCCAATACCGCCGGCAGATAGCTTGCCTACTATGACGGGTAAAATTAAGGATGGCTGAAAGTTGGCTGTGAAAGATAAATGATCGCCTAATAGGAAAGCTGCACACACAGCGAAGGAAATGTTTATGACCTTATCCTTCGGAGGCATATCTTTAACAAGTTTGAACATCGCCAATATATTGGCTACCGTGGCTAAAATCCCTGCACTCCCCGCTTTGCTCAATCCGATTTTCCCGCCCATCACTTCAAGCGGCCTGCCTGCATATTTTTGAATCAAGTAAATCATTGGAAAAGCGCCTGCCAGCATAATCCCGATATACCCTGCCGTTTCCAGGGCACGGAACTGGTCCGCCTTATCAGCCATGATGGGATGGAACCCCCAAGCACCAAATACATTGGAAAACAGTCCGGTGAAAATCTCCACGATTGAAAATACGAGTACAAGTTTAATCGCGGCATCCAATATTTTCCCAAACCACATGAACCCTTTGATCATCAAATCCGGCAGGAAATAAAGACCTAACGCAAGCAGCACCACAAAAATAAGAAGTGGAGAAAGATTCAAGGCAATTTTTAAATAGCTCAACGCGAATTCGTGTGTAGAATTCGCATTCGTGGAAATCACTTCGCGAATTTTCGAATTCGTTGCCACCACTAGCACGCTTGAGATAAAGGCGCCAATGGGAATCGTCAGGATCCCTGACATGACACCAAGTGCCATGTATTTATGATCACGCTTCTCTAGCATGGCAAGCCCCATTGGAATCGAGAATACAATCGTTGCTCCAGACATGAATCCGACAATCATCGCCATGATCCAGCCTTCATATGATTCCTGCAGCTCGGCCGCCAATTGATAGCCGCCCATATCCGTTGCCAAAATCGTTGTTGCAGCGAGTGCGGGATCTGCACCGATCGCTGCGAAGATCGGACCGCATACTGTATTGATGAACCATGATAAATAGGGGATAGAGGCCATGATTCCAGCTGCCGGGATAAATATATGGCCAACCGTATGCAAACCTTCCATGAACTGTTTGCCCAAGCCTTGCTCACTGTCTTTAATCGATGCCATTGCACCGACAACGGCACACACCATAATGATATAAATAACGAATTTACCTACCATCTCCATACATATTCCCCCTGAATTACGATTTGATTTGGCCTATCGACTTTAAAAAAGGGTATAAAAAAAGACGCCTCTTATAGCCCAAACTTTGGTTATTTCAGTAGAATTGCCTACCTACAACCAATTTGGTCCATCAAAGCGCCATTGCTTCATCTATTTACTTGTTTTTGATCCTTTGTAACGATTAGGCGTGCCACTGTCTCCATGGAAAGCTGCTTATCCATGCTTAGCTTTCTCAGTTTTTTGTAAGCGGTTTCTTCCGATACATTCTTCATTTTCATGATAATTCCTTTTGCCTTTTCAATGACTTTACGATTTGTGAGCGTTTCATCCAATTGGGCATTTCGTTCCTGATACTTTTTTGCATTGGCTGCTTGCAGTAAAGCTATCTCCACTGCGGGAATCAAATCCGCCTCCGTTATTGGCTTTACAAGATATCCTACGATATTTGCCCGTTTCGCCTCGTCGATATATTCACGCTGGCTAAATGCAGTTAAAAGCAGGACCGGTATCTGAAAGGTATTGGAAATCACCTCGCTAGCCTTAAGCCCATTCATTTTAGGCATTTTTATGTCCATCAAAACGAGATCCGGCTGCAGGGCATGTGCCAATTCAATCGCCTTCTCGCCGTCACGTGCATGTCCAACCACATCGAAGCCTGCATCCTTGAGCATAATCGTTATATCAAGGAGAACGATCGATTCATCTTCCACGACCAAAATCCTCTTGACCACGTCTCCCACCTACCTCTTGTATGGAAATCTTACAGAAGCCAGGGTACCACCTTTAATCTGGCGAATAGAAAACTCCCCTTCCAAATCATTTTCCACTGTCATACGGATGATATCCAGCCCCAATGAAGGTTTCACTGCCGGCGAATATCCGATGCCATCATCCTTAACTTGAATCTCCAATTCAGGACCATCCTTGTGAAAGCATACAGTAATCTTCCCATCCGTCCCTTCCATGAAAGCATGCTTCACACAATTATGAATGAGCTCATTCACCACCAGCGCGACGGAAATGCCGATGTCGGAATCAATGGAATGAAGCTCCCCCGAATATTCAATGCTTATGACATTACGGGCATGATCCTCCGTACAAACAATCATATCTCCTATTTTCTTAATGAGCTCCAATAAATCCACGTGGTCGACATGGCTGCTTGCCAAAATGATTTCATAAACCGACGATATGCTTAACACCCGGTTCAAACTGACCAATAAATGGGGCTTGCTTTCTTCAGGGGCCCCTATCCTCATTTGCAGCCGAAGTAAACTGGCAACAGTCTGCAAATTATTCTTCACCCTATGATGAATTTCACGAATGGCTACTGACTTGCTAATCAGCTCTCTCTCTTTATCCCGCAGTTCAGTCAGATCCCGGATGATGATGAACGTTTCATTGGCATTCTTGTTACCTAAATGGAACTTCCTTATTTGGAAAATCTTTTTACCAATGTTCAGTTCCATCATTAAAATCTCTTCCTTTGAAGCAAGAACATCGGCAAAGCCTGGAAAATAATTTAAAATGGAGTCCCCTAACACACAGTCGGTCAAACATATTTCCGTTACTAAATTAATGGCGGCGGGATTCGTATAGACAAGTCGGTTCTGGCTATTAATCAGGAAAATGGACTCTTCGATAAATTCGGGAACTAAGGAATTTTGTTGATCTTGCCTTCCAAACTGATTAAACGTTTCAGGTTCTTCTTGAATCACCTTCTCCATGATCAAAACGGCTATGACCCGATTGCATTCCCCCTTGACCGGAACGACACTTTGCTCCACCATCGCTCCCTCTTGAGTCAATGCGCGATTCACGAACATGTCCTTTCCGGTCCGCAATACATAAAATACTGCCGGCTCAAAAGCCTCATAGGCAAATTTCCCGACAACCGGATGATCATAAACCGATTTTACGGAATGTGCGCTTGCCTCTGCCACGACGATGGCATGCTTTCCTTCAAGCACCGGACAATCAATAAAGACATTCGCTTTATTCAAATTGGCTATCAACGATAAATTCGCAGACAAGTTTTCAAGAGTTTGAATATCCTTGTCCAGTAAGTGAGTATGCATCTCACATAATTCTCGGACAGCAGTTGTCCGTTCCATAGGCAAAACCCCAATAAACGTTTATTCATGGATATTATTATTGATTATTATAGTTACCGCCCCTATTTTTGTCAATATTCGAAATATTCAAATGTTATGTATCCTAACATTAGATAACGATATTTAAATAGTATTCAATTTCATGGCCACCATTGCATTAGCAGGAGTCTCCTGGCAAAAATGGATCCACTTTTATCTGCGCTTGTTTTTTATCCGGTTCCTCTTATCTGGCGCTTTCTTATCATCGCTCAAACAATTCAATGGAATGGTCAAATTCAAATGAAAGAAATACTAGAGCAACTTTCATCATTACGTTGCTTTAATTGAATAAATTAAACGCCAGTTACCCTACTCACCTGACCCGTAACCCATTGGGTTTGTTTACTCACTAAAAATGAAACCACATTGGCAATGTCATTCGTTTCAACTAAACATCCGGAGGCATTCATTTTTTTCATCCCTTCAATTTACGGCCCTACATAAACAACTCTGTGTTAACCGGTCCTGGAGCAGTTGCATTGATCGAAGCCTTGTTGATAAGCGAAGAATGTCCCCTTCCATACTCATGAATTTCACCTCTTTTGGTTATAGTAAAGAAGAAAATAACGGAGGAGGTCCATTCCATGAAAAGTTCAAAGGAATTTGTTGAGAGCATTCAAGAGCAGCAAAAAAAGGAAGAAGGCAATTTTCGCCGCCAAGGTAACGGCAACCCCGCGCAGAAATTACCGAATAAAAAACATTAATGAAGCCCATCACCAAAAAATCCCCGCCTTATATTAAGGCAGGGATTTTTTTCATTCCGGTGTACTTTTTTTCTTCTTCATCACTTCGATTTCTTTTGAAAATGTGTCTTCTATCTCCTTTTTATTTCCATATAAAAAGAGATTATCCCCTAATTTAATTTTATACTCATATAACTCTTTCCTGATTTTCACTTCTCCGCTTTCAATAAATAAAATATTGATGTCCGCACCATGTGGTATGACATCAAACACTTTGACATCAATGAATTCGGATTCCTCATAAATATCAATCTCCATGACCACGTCTTCATCTTCCAAAAATAGGACCTCTTCTATCGGATGTTCCCATAATTCATAATGATTGTACATCTCACTGCGCATCTTATTCGATATTCTATTATTCAGGAACGGAGTTTTCACAAAAATGGCTAAAACCACCAATATTCCAATAATGATGCTTAACTCCATCAAACGAAGGTCATCTGTAAGCAATGTACTAATCGATGAAATGATAACAGCAAGTGAGAAGGCACCAAATAAAATTAAAAACATGCTTATTTTCCTTCGAACGGGATGATCAATAATGGATTTTGACTCGTCAGTTGTAAAACCGGTACCTGTAAGCATGGAGATAACCTGAAATCTGGCTACAGTACTTTTTAATCCAGTCAATTTCAACAAGGTAACCGATATTTCAATAACAAGAACAATAATTATAAAATAAAGTAGCATAAACACTAAATTCATCAAAATGATCACTTCCTCATCTATGGTTTACCCCAATCCCGTCAAAGAAATCATTCACTTACTGCGAAGAACCGGCATGACAAACAAAAAAACACAATAAGATCCAAATCTGAATCCTACTGCGTTTATCAATTTATCAATCAGGATCTAACATAACTTCCGATTTCATTATTAGTATGTTTCATATCAAATGGTCTTCAGCAGTAGTTTTTTTAACAGCGGTGTAAATTGTTCGGGTAATTCAGCTACACTCGGAATCATTAACCGTTCTTTGCCATAGATATTTTTCATCGTCATTTCTTCACTTTCATCTATGCTGCCATCCGCTAAAAACAGGCCTATGACTTCTATTCCTTTTTTCCTTGCTTCTGATACGGCCAGATGTGTATCGACTATTCCATTTTGATCATAATCGGCAGCTGCCGGCTCACCATCTGAAAATACGAGCAAGAAACGGTTTTTTTCACGTCTCTTTTCCAATTCCATTGTGGCCACCCTTATACTGTATCCGTCCCGGTTGTCTTCCTCCGGTTCAAGCTGCATGATTTTCGCTCCTGAATTCAGATAAAAAGAATCGGAATGGGACTGGATTACATGGAAGTAATTCGGCTGATATCCTTCTCTCACTTCATTTGCATCTTCCCAAAAACCTACGATCGAGTGGGGGATCCTTAATTTTTTCAGCACTTCATGAAACAGGACGACCCCCCGTTTCGTTTCATCCATCTTGTTATGCATTGAAGCCGAGCAATCGATAAGCAATGTGAATACGGCATCCATTTCATTTGAATCCTGGTTCTTTTTATAAAAGACCCTTGGATTTTCTTCAAGTACAAGCGGCAGTAATTTTTTCGATAAACGACCAAAAACCAAATCTTTTCTTGGTGCATTCTTTTTATTTTCCAATGTCTTTTCAATTGTACTGGAGAGTTTTCTCTTAAACGGTTCGATATCGGCAACAAACTCACGATAGCGCTTCTCCTCAGTAAGTGTTGGTATTTTGGCTTCTTTAATTACCTGAACGACGTCTTTATTTTCTTCACCAAATGGATGTTCACCACTTTTGCCAATATTCGTTTGTTTCTTCTCTAGCGTTTCCTGCTGATTGTATTCCTTTTGTTGACTTTCCCCTGATGAGCCCTGAATCGAAGCCAGTGCTTGGTCGGCATCTTCCGCTTCACGCGCACCTCCGCCCATCAGACTTGTTTTCGTTCCTTGCTCCAATTCAAATTGAAGAAAGGTCGAATTATTCTCGCCGTTCTTATTCTCTCGATGCCAAGTCGAGAACTTTTCATCAATGAACTCACTTTTTTCTTCGTCTACATCTTCTGTATCATCGTTCAACAGATCATCATTTCTAGTCAGTTCATCAAATAAGGTATTTGCTAAATACTTCTCCACATTTGCAATTGGGAAGATGAAATATTCATTCATCGTATCCTTGTACCCATCGTTCACACGAAATACGATTTGCTCACAAATCCTCGTGATATCACTGGTGTTAGTGGCTTCAAAGACCGAATGGATGAAGGGTTTGATTTTCTCCAGTTCTTCCAGCTGCCGTACATTGGCCCTGGGGAAAATCGGGTCCGGCCTGTCGGATTGAAGCAGTAAATATATGAGGCAGTATAATTCATCCAGTGCAAAACTTCTTGTGACATTCGTCGCCAATTGGCTTTCGAAATATTGTTTAAGGTAAGCCCTCCTTACCGAAAACCATTTTTTCGTGCCTGGCCTTTCTTTCTTCACCAATTCTTCCAACCGCAAGTCTTCCAATATGGCGAATAATTGGGCTGCAAACTTTGGAAGCGAACTTTCCCCGATGATGTCCTGGTACTCCTTCATGCTCTGGATTGTTGTATGATGCAGCGTACCTATCGCCCTAAGGAGCACGTCTGTTTTCAGCCCGGCTTCCTTCACTTCCTTATTTCCGTTTTCCCAAAAATGGCTGGCTGTTACCTTATACTCGATCAGATCAATGAAAGAGCCATAATTGTATTCGAATTCCAGCTCAGGAATGCCGGATAAAACAGTCGAGAGATCCTGCAGCTGTAAAAAAAGGGCCGTATCAATTATTGAATCATTGAATCGGATATACTTCATGAGGCATTCTCCTAGTTAGAATAATGTGTCAGCCAAGTTCTTCACAAACTCACGCTCGCGTTCCTCGTCCAACTTATCCACAACGGAACGGAGAATTGCCCGTTTCGGCGGGATCAATACACTCAGATCGCAAGCATCGAGCAAAGCCCTGATCGATGCCGCATCTTCAGCCACTTTCCCTTGATTCACGGCATTTATCAAATCACTCGACAGTTTAACGAACAATTCAATGCTTCTTGGATCCTTCAGCTTTGTATTGGTTTCTATCAATTGCTTTAACTGCTCCCCTTCGATATAAGGAACTTCAATGACGACAAACCTATTTTTTAGCGCCTCATTCAGTGGTACTGTACCGACATATCCTTCGTTGATTGCAGCAATTACATTAAAGCCATCTTCTGCAGTGATGACTTCATTCGTGAACGGATTCGTTATCGTCCTTCTGTAATCAAGCACCCCATTGATAAGCGGCAGTGTTTCCGGCTTCGCCATGTTGATTTCATCTATATATAGGAAATAACCGTGAGTCATCGAATTGATCACAGGCCCAGGTACGAATTCTATCACCTGTTTTTCATCTTTATAAGCCAATGTCTTGAAGCCCAATAAGCTTTCGGCATCCAAGTCGACTGAGCAGTTGACACTGAACATTGGCTGGTTGAATAGATTCGATAATGTCTCGGCAAACTTTGTCTTTCCAGCCCCTGTCGGACCCTTCAAAAGGATATTCTTCCCCATGCTCAAGGCCGTAATGGCATCTATCATCAACTCCATCTCGGGAGGTAGATATCCGCCGCTCCTTATCAATTCCTCAAATTGAGCAGGATTCTTTTTGCTTGCTTGTAATATATTTGCGATTTCTATTGGTAATCGATTAATCATTTTGTTCCTACACCCCTTTCTGAACATTTTAAGGCTCTTTCCCATTAAAAACAAACACTAAGGAAAAGAGCTGTCATCAAGACAGCTCCAGTTTGTAGAAAAAAACGTTCAGCTGAATGGAAAGGGTGTGCGCGACTTCTGCGGGAAAAGCGCGTCAAATGGACATCACGGGTGCAAAGGCGCCGAGGGCGGACCTCCCGCGGAAAGCGAGTGCCCTACGTTCCAATCAACAGACCCTCAAAAAAACGGTAGGCAAACTCAATTATTATCGAGTTTGCCTACCGTCTGAATAGCTGTCATCAAGACAGCATCTTTCATGATTTCAAGTTCATTCTCATATAGTTAATGAAGACCTTAATAGGCTTCCTCAGGGTCCCTTTTCATCAGGCTTATCATATAGCCCAATAAACCGCCGATTATGGCAGGAATCACCCACCCTACCCCTACACTATATAGTGGAAGGTATTGAATGAAAAGATCCGAAACAGTTTCCATTTTAATGCCTGATGCCATTAATCCATCCATTATGCTGATGATGGCCGTTAATAATAAGCTTACTAAGTATACCTCCGATTTCCCTTTGAAAAAGGAATGGAAGAACGTTAGCACAATCAAAACGATCGCCACGGGGTAAAGCGCCGTTAACACAGGCACAGTAATGGAAATGAGCTTGGTCAAACCTACATTGGCAACAGCCGCACTAAAAACGGAGAAGATGACGACAAATGATTTATACGAAATAACAGGCAGTATTTTATTGAAGTACGTAGAACAAGCCGTTATCAACCCAATGCTTGTAGTTAGGCATGCTGCGATAACAATCAATCCCAACAACACTGCACCGGCCGGTCCGAAAAAATGATGTGAGGCTTGAGCCAAAACGTCTCCGCCATTATCCAGGTGACCCAGTTTTTCCACACTTGTCGCCCCGACATAAGTCAAGGCCGTATAAACGATCACCAACAAAGAAGCGGCTATTAAGCCGGCTTTCATGCAGAAGCCTAATACTTCTTTTCTTGAAGTGATTCCCTTATCTTTGATTACATTAATGATAATGATCCCAAAAGCAAATCCAGCCAGTGTATCCATTGTCAAATATCCTTCTTTAAATCCTTTAAAGAAAGAATTATCTGAATAATCAGCCGATGGTGGCTGAATTTCACCCATTGGGTTAATAATTGCGACCACAATGAGGATCCCGATGAAAATCAATAATAACGGTGTTAATATTTTTCCGACAACATCCAGCATTTTTGATGGATTGATCGATAATAAACAGGCAATTCCAAAGTATATGATCGTGAATACCAGCAATGGTAAAAAACCGACGTCATTGGAAAGGAAAGGTTTAATCCCTATTTCGTAAGATACACTCCCCGTTCTCGGAAGAGCGAAAAGCGGTCCCAATGATAAATAAAGAACGACCGTGAAAATGATGCCGAACATCGGGTGTGCCCTGCTTGCAAGCGATTGGACATCATTTTTGCCTGAAAAACCAAATGCCAATATTGTAATGAATGGCAATCCAACCCCAGTAATGATGAATCCTAAACTAGCCGACCATAAATTGGTCCCAGCGGATTGACCGAGCATGGCAGGGAAAATTAAGTTTCCTGCACCAAAAAATAAAGCGAAAAGCATTAATCCTGTAACAATAACAAAAGAAAGTGGTGCTTTCTGTGACATAATGAGGCCTCCATTGTTTTAATTCTCTTAAACGAAGAAAAGAGTTGTCCATCAATTTCCGATAAAGGTTAAATGAACTTCTGTCTATTCTACTTATCTGTTAACATGTACTAACATGAAACTATGAAATATACATAACTCCCCTAACTATAAAATCCGATGGAACGTTTGTCAAAACTATTTCATTAATTATTCGGAAAAATCTTTCTTTTCTTACTTCTTTCTATGAAAATGAGTGAGGCATTTAAATTCAGCAGAAAATTTGAGTAAAAAGTACTGCAATTTATTTTGCGAATAAAACGTTTTAATATTCTGACATTTATTAATTCTACATAAATATCTATATAAATACAAGAAAAAAGGAGAAGGAAATATGATTACTGAAAAAGAAAAGATGGTGAACGGGGAACCTTATATGGCTGCTGATCCGGAATTAATAAGGGAGAGGGAAAATGCGAGAAAGTTAACCCGGTTATACAATCAGACAATCGAAAACGAAGGGGATGAACGAACCTCACTGCTGAAACAGCTTTTCGGTTCCATTGGAACAAATATATATATTGAACCTACTTTTCGCTGTGACTATGGATATAACATTACTGTCGGGGAAAACTTTTATGCCAATTTCGATTGTGTCATTTTGGATGTTTGTGAGGTGAAAATCGGCAGGGACTGCATGTTGGCTCCCGGAGTGCATATCTATACTGCCACACATCCGCTGGATCCCTTCGAACGCTGTTCTGGAGTGGAATATGGAAAGCCGGTTACGATAGGGGATCATGTATGGATTGGCGGAAGGGCCATCATCAATCCTGGCGTTACAATTGGGAGTCATTCCGTCGTCGCCTCAGGGGCCGTCGTAACAAAAGATGTTCCTGATGGCGTTGTAGTCGCTGGAAACCCAGCGAAGGTCATCAAGCAAATTGAAGGAATAGAATAGCAGAGCTCACTCGCCCCTGAGTGGCCCTGCCTCCATTTGTCCGTTAAATATTCCTCAATGCTTCCGCAATCACAGTATCCCCAGAGATTAAATCGAAAGAACGCTTGTAGGTATTTTCCTCGGTCAATGACGTAAAAATCGTTCTAGCCACATCTTCCCGTGAAATCGAACCCCTTTCCAATTCTTCAGCGGCAGTCACTTTGCCCGTTCCCGGTTCGTTCACTAGTCCGCCAGGCCGAATGATGGTAAATATTAAATCGCTATGTAACAATGCCCTATCCGAATAGTGCTTGGCCACATAATATGGTTTGATGGCTTCATTCCAGTTTTCGCGATTATTGGCCTGAAAAGCACTCACCATGATGAATCGGTCGATTCCCAAATTTTCTGCCGCTTCAATCGTTTTAACAGCACCATCCAGATCAATCAAAAGCGTTTGATCAGCTCCAGTGCTTCCTCCGGATCCCGCTGTAAATACGATGGCATCACAGCCTTTTGCCGCATTCGCAATCTCATCCACTGAGCCCGTTAAGCTGACGACTGCAGATTCGATTCCATTTTTCTCAAAATGTTGCATTTGTTCTTCTTTACGAATCATTGCCCTTACACTATGATCCGGGCTATCTTTTAATAAATCTACCAGGTGTTTACCGATCTGCCCATTTGCCCCAACTACGAATACTTTCATAAAGTCAGCTCCCATAATGGTTAGTTTGGTTACAGTTCAAATTATTTCATGTACACAGCTCATTTTCAAACAATCAGCCCGTCATACATTGGAAAAAGTTTGGCAACCACCCATATATATTTTATAATAATGACAATACGTGTTCTTTAGGGACATAAAGGGGAGGTGTAAAGATGGCAATAAGAATATTAATGCCACCTTCTGCAGCGTCTCATGCAAAGCCTAGTATTGGAGGCGATACTTTGCATGGGGTTAAATTAAGCTAAACTTAATCGCCCGACTTATCATTTCTAATATTTGGCTTTGCACCTTATTTCATTCTTAAAAAAGAATAAGGGGCTGGCAGAAATGAAATATGTAAAAGCGACGGCCGTTTTGCCTGAAAAGCTGATCGTTGAAATTCAAAAGTATGTGCAAGGCGAAACCATATATATCCCTAAACCTGAAAAGGCCCATCACAAATGGGGAACCCGTTCGGGATCAAGGGAACTGATCGATGACCGAAATGCCACTATAAAATATGCATTCAAAGACGGTCATAGCATCCGCCAATTAGCCGAGGAACATTTTCTCTCCGCGGAAACCATCAAGAAAATCGTTTATTCCAAATAGGATTGCATGTGTAGCACTGATAATGATATCAGTGCTATTTGTATGCCGAGTATGTTTCTTAGTCGTTTTCCCCCTTTTAAAGCAGATATGATTTCTGTAAAGTAAAGAGAAACGGTATCATGTGACAAGTATCGCGCATCAGAAACAGGAGTGAAGAAAATGGAACCTTTTATCAGAAGCGAGCAGTATAACTTCATTAAATCACAAACACAGATTCTCATAAATGGACACGCGACCGCCAACGATAAGGATGTGATCCACACCCTGAAAACAGTCGCAAAAGAACGAGTATTAAGCTTATTCAATGACTTGAGCGAAGAGCAAAAACAACTGCTGGATCCAGTGGATACCATTAAAGATCCCGCACAAGCCGAAGTCTTTCTCTTACAGGTAAAGCCATTTGTGATCCCATTTAAAGAAGTAACCGAAAAAACGATAAAAAAGTTATTTCCTAAGGCAAAAAAATTAAAAGCCCCTTTGTTGGAAAACATGGATTTGAGAGAGATTTCATACTTGGGATGGGATGATGTCGGTTCCGGAAAAAAATTCATCATTGCACACCATCATAATAAACTCACAGGATTGCACGGAACCATTAAACCAACCAACAAAAAAGGAATCTGTGCCATTTGCAGTCGCTTTGAAGAAATAGGGATGTTCATGTCCGAAACAAAAGGAACCGTCCAAGGGACATTCATAAAAAAAGGGAATTATATTTGCCTGGATAGTATGAAATGCAACCAGAACATAACCACTTTAGATAAAATGAATGATTTCATCGAGCGCTTGAAATAGTACGAAAAGGCAATCCTTTAATGGTGAAGGATTGCTTTTTCGAGTTTCGGCCTTTCACTCGTGAGTTTCGGCGTTTTACTCGTGAGTTGGGCGATTACTCGTGAGTTGGGCGATTACTCGTGAGTTTCAGCGTTTTACTCGTGAATTTCAGCGTTTTACTCGTGAATTTCGGCGTTTTACTCGTGAGTTTCGGACGTTTACTCGTGAGTTTCAGCGTTTTACTCGTGAATTTTGACCATTTACTCGTGAATTCCACTTTTCCCACAATAAAAAAAAGAAGCACCATATGGCACTTCTTTTTTCTATTAAGGCAATACCGACGAACCCATTAAGTAGCGGTCCACTTCACGTGCTACTTCACGGCCTTCATTGATCGCCCAAACAATGAGGCTTTGCCCTCTTCTTGCATCTCCGGCGGCGAAAACGCCTTCGATATTCGTTCTGTATTCGCCATAGACGGCATCAATTTTTTGATTGACTGTTTCTACGCCAAATTGAGTTAATAGCGGCATTTCCGTTCCTTCAAATCCGATTGCGATGAAAACGAATTGTGCAGGCCATACTTTTTCAGTTCCTGGAACTTCCCTGAAAATGTACATTCCGTCATCGCCTTTGATTTTTTCCATGGAGATTGTGTGCAGTTCTTTAACGTTGCCATTTTCATCGGCGACGATTTTCTTTGTTTGGATTGAATATTGACGCGGATCTGCACCAAATTTCGCTTCCGCTTCTTCATATGCATATTCAAGGGAAAATACATTCGGGTAGGCAGGCCACATATTATCTGATGTACGGGCCGTCGGAAGGATTGGATGCTTCCCGAATTGTACGACGCTCTTACATTCCTGGCGAAGGGCCGTCGCGACACAGTCAGCTCCTGTATCCCCGCCGCCTATGACGATGACGTCCTTCCCCATAGTGTCTAAAAACTTGCCGTCTTCAAAATTGGAGTCCAACAGGCTTTTAGTCGATGTCGTCAAGTAATCCATTGCAAGGTGAATGCCTGATGCCCCGCGACCTTCAATTTCCAGGTCACGCTGCTTTTGGGCACCTGTGCATAGGATGACTGCATCGTATTGATTTTGCAGTTCTTCGGCTGAAATATCTTTTCCCACTTCTGTATTGGTAATGAAATCGATGCCTTCCTGGGTCAATAATTTGATTCGGCGTGCAACGACATCCTTTTCAAGTTTCATGTTCGGGATGCCGTATGTCAACAGCCCGCCTGCACGGTCTGAGCGCTCATAAACCGCGACCGAATGACCTGCTTGATTCAACTGATCAGCACTCGCCAATCCTGCCGGGCCCGAACCGATGATGGCAATTTTCTTGCCGGTCCTGCTCTCAGGGATGCGAGGCATGATCCAGCCATTTTCAAATCCTTTATCAATGATGGTCCGTTCAATGTTCTTGATGGTAACGGCAGGATCGCTTATCGCTACCGTACAGGACCCTTCACATGGGGCAGGGCAAACGCGCCCTGTGAATTCAGGAAAATTATTCGTTTTCGACAAACGGTCCAATGCTTCTTTCCATCTGCCGCGGTAAACCAAATCATTCCACTCCGGGATCAGATTATGAATCGGACAGCCCGTGGTGACCCGGTTCAACTCCATGCCCATATGGCAGAAAGGGGTGGCGCAGTCCATACACCGCGCTCCCTGTGTACTTAACTTTTCATCAGAGAAAGGAGCTGTATATTCTCTCCAGTCGCTTAAACGAGTGAGAGGATTCCGGTCTTTTGGCTTTTCACGCTGGTAATCCATAAATCCTGTTGCTTTTCCCATCTTTCTCTCCCCTTCCTCACTGCATCACAGCTTGTTTAGTGATTTTTTTATCTTGAACGGCATTCGCTTGAAATGCACTCATGACCGCTTCCTCATCCGATAACCCTGCATGCTTCTGCTCATTGATGCTTTTGATCATCCGTTTGTAATCTTTCGGAATGACTTTTACGAATTTCTTAGCGAAATCCTCCCAGTTCTCCAATACATAAGATGCCTTGGCACTTTCTGTATAATGAAGATGGCTGTAAAGCATTTCTTTTACCTCGTTGGCATCATCCAGATCATCAAGCGTCTCGAATTCTATCATTTCGCCATTGCATAATGCCTTGAATTCTTCTGCATCATCAGCAAGTACATAAGCGATGCCGCCTGACATGCCTGCCGCAAAGTTTTTGCCGACGTCGCCCAGAATGACCACGCGTCCGCCTGTCATATACTCACAGCCATGGTCCCCAATTCCTTCAACGACGACATTGACTCCACTGTTCCGTACGGCAAATCGTTCTCCGGCACGGCCATTAATGTAGGCCTCGCCGCTTGTTCCGCCGTATAATGCGATATTTCCGGCAATTACATTGTCCCCGGCCTCAATCTGATTGCCTGCAGGTGCCGTGACAATGATCTTTCCGCCAGATAAGCCTTTCCCAACGTAGTCATTGACATCACCTGTCAAATACATCGACATCCCTTTTGGAATGAACGCACCGAAGCTCTGGCCCGCCGATCCCGTAAAACGAAGTGTGATGGTATCTTCTGGCAAGCCGAATTCCCCGTAGCGTTTGGATACTTCACTGCCGACGATCGTTCCGACCACACGGTTCACATTGGTAATCGGGAAGCTGACATCCACCTGGGTTTGGTCATTTAAAGCAGGCTCCACAACAGGTAAAATCTCACGGATATCCAAGGATTCTTCGATTTTATGGTTTTGAGGAAGTTGATACGTACGTATTCCCTCCGGTTGGAAAAGAAGTGTCGTCAAGTCCAGATGCTTCGCTTTCCAATGGTTTTGTGCCCGCTCGCTCACTTGTAAAACATCAGTGCGGCCGACCATTTCTTCCACTGTTCTAAATCCAAGCTCAGCCATCGTTTCCCGCACTTCCTCAGCGATGAAGCGCATGAAATTCACGACATGATCCGGATCTCCAGTGAATTTGCTGCGAAGTTCAGGGTTTTGAGTAGCTACCCCCACTGGACATGTATCCAAATGGCAAGCACGCATCATGACACAGCCAAGGACCACAAGCGGTGCCGTAGCAAAGCCGAATTCTTCCGCTCCAAGGATGGCTGCCATGACCACATCGCGTCCCGTCATTAGCTTTCCATCCGTTTCAAGGACGACACGGCTGCGCAGGCCATTCAGCATCAATGTTTGGTGTGCTTCGGCAAGGCCCAGCTCCCAAGGAAGACCTGTATGTTTGATACTCGTTTTTGGTGAAGCTCCCGTACCGCCATCATACCCGCTGATAACGATGACATCCGCGGCTCCTTTAGCCACACCGGCTGCAATCGTGCCTACGCCTGCTTTTGATACAAGCTTGACGCTGATCCTGGCATCACGATTCGCATTTTTCAAATCATGGATCAGCTGTGCCAGATCTTCAATCGAATAGATATCATGATGCGGAGGCGGTGAAATCAGGCCGACACCTGGTGTGGAACCACGGACCTCTGCGACCCAAGGATATACTTTGTTACCAGGCAGCTGGCCGCCTTCACCTGGCTTTGCACCTTGCGCCATTTTAATTTGAAGTTCATCGGCATTTACAAGGTAATGGCTTTTCACTCCAAAACGACCGGACGCAATTTGTTTAATCCCGCTGCGGCGATTATCACCGTTTTCATCCAGTTGGTAACGGCTAGGGTGTTCCCCGCCTTCACCGCTATTGCTTTTTCCGCCTAAACGGTTCATTGCAATCGCAAGTGTTTCATGTGCTTCCTGACTCAATGAACCGAATGACATCGCGCCCGTTTTGAATCGGCTGACGATGGATTCCACTGATTCCACTTCATCTATTGAAATGCTTTGGCGTTTTTGATCGAACGAGAATAAATTCCGTAAAAAACCAAGTCTCTCTTCATTCGCCAAGTTTGAATATTGCTTAAATAAATGATAATCGCCTTTCCGGCAGGCCCATTGCAGTGTATGGATCGTTTTAGGATTGAAAGCATGATGTTCCCCTGTTTTTCTCCATTGAAAATCACTGCCGCTTTCAAGAGTTTGATCATACGAATCAGCTGCAGCCTTCCTATGGCGAATCAACGCTTCTTCCGCTATCGTTTCCAAATCGATCCCACTAAGCTGCGATGCCGTACCGCTGAAATAACGTTCGATTACATCAGCACCGATTCCGACCGCTTCGAAAATTTGTGCGCCGCGATAACTTTGAATCGTGGAAATGCCCATTTTCGACATCACCTTTACGATGCCTTCTGTCAACGATCGTACATACTTCCTTATCGTTTCTTCGTAGCTGATGGCTAAACTGCCTTCCAATACAGCCTGCTTATATGTTTCATAAGCAAGGTACGGGTAAATCGCATCCACTCCATACCCGATCAGGGATGCGTAATGATGGACTTCCCTTACTTCCCCCGATTCAACGATAATGCTCACTTTCGTACGGTTCCCATGACGGATCAGCTCTTGATGAAGGGCGCTCGCAGCCAACAGGGAAGGAATCGCAGCCTTTTCTTTGCTCATATCCTTGTCAGATAATATCAAAAGGCTGACACCATCAGCGATCGCTTGTTCCGCTTCACGGCAGATGCGATCGAGTCCACTCTCTAAATCTTCTGAAAATAAAGTGTGAATGACCTTGCTCCTAAATTCCGGAAAGTCATTTTCTTTCAACTGCTGCATTTGACCTGGCGTCAATACAGGTGAATCCAACTGAATGCGGCGGCTGTTCGTTTCATCCGGTTTCAGCAAATCCCCTTCCGCACCTAGAAATGTCATCGTTGACGTGACGATCTGTTCACGAAGCGAATCGATTGGCGGGTTGGTAACTTGGGCAAAGGATTGCTTGAAATAGTTGAAGAGCGATTGCGGGCGATCGGATAAGACCGCTAACGGAATGTCATTCCCCATGCTGCCCAGTGGATCTTTGCCTTCGTTAATGACCGGCAGTAGATATTTTTGGACATCTTCATACGTGTATCCAAACGCTTTTTGCCTGAATAACAAATCACTCAATGGCTCCCCTTCAAGCACAGGTTCTTCGTCACGTAATTGAACAAGCTGTTCGTCCAGCCATTGCTGGTATGGATTTTCCTGAGCCATTTCCGACTTGATCTCTTCATCGGAAACAATACGGCCTTCCTCTAAATCTATTAAAAGCATTTTGCCTGGGCTTAAACGATCTTTATATAATACATTCTCCGGCTCCACATCGATCACGCCGACTTCGGATGAGAAAATGATGTAATCATCTTTTGTCACATAATACCTTGCCGGCCTTAAACCATTTCGATCAAGGATGGCCCCGATTTGCTTGCCATTCGTAAAGGATATGGCCGTCGGACCATCCCATGGCTCCATGAGCATGCTATGATATTCGTAAAATGCCTTCTTTTCCTTCGTCATATGTGGATTTTCGGTCCACGGTTCAGGAATGAGCATCATGGCCGCGTGTGCCGGCTTACGCCCTGCAAGCACGAAGAATTCAAGTGCATTATCAAGAATCGAGGAATCACTGCCGTCTATATCCAAAATAGGCAGGACCTTTTGCAGGTCATCCCCGAATGCTTCTGAAACAAACTGCTGCTCACGTGCTTTCATCCAATTCACATTACCTCTAAGCGTATTGATTTCGCCATTATGGATCAGGTAACGGTTTGGATGTGCCCGTTCCCAACTAGGAAAAGTATTCGTGCTGAAGCGTGAATGCACTAAAGCGAAAGCAGAAACGAAATCCTCCTGTTGAAGGTCAAGATAAAAGGCATCCACCTGCTCTGGTGTCAACAATCCTTTGTACACGATCGTAGCACTTGAAAGGCTGGCAAAATAAAAACGATTGCCGCGTTCACGAGCCCAGTTTTCAGCTTGTTTTCTGATAATGAACAATTTACGCTCAAAAGCTAAATCATCTGTCAGCCCATCGCTTGCCCCGATGAATACTTGGCGGATCGTCGGACATGTCTCCTTGCCGACCTCCCCGATTTTCGTTGCATCAACAGGAACCGTTCTCCAGCCTAATAGCGTTTGGCCCTCTTGTTCGATAAATGCATTCAAACGAGCTTCGATTTCATTCCGTTCATCATCGTTGTTAGAGAAAAAGAGCATGCCTACTCCATAGCGTCCTTTTGCCGGCAAGTTCATCTCCGGGCATGCCAGCCTGAAATATCTATCAGGAATCTGCACCATTAATCCTGCACCATCTCCTGTAAGGGGATCGCTGCCTTGTCCGCCGCGATGATCTAATTGGCACAGCATTTTCAGTCCTTGTTTGACGATGTCATGTGTAGCAAGCCCTTTTAAATGAGCATATAACCCGATCCCACATGCATCATGTTCAAATTCAGGATGGTAGAGCCCTTGTGCTTTTGGTATTTGATTGTATGTCATATTAATCGCCCCCATCGTATTCTTACACCGGTATGTCACTTAC
The DNA here is from genome assembly GCF_046534585.1 of Peribacillus sp. SIMBA_075. NCBI lineage: Bacteria > Bacillati > Bacillota > Bacilli > Caryophanales > Bacillaceae > Peribacillus > Peribacillus sp. SIMBA_075. The sequence goes on from NZ_JAWRYN010000031.1 coordinate 31,044, forward strand.
ATTTTATTCTAGGTTTTCAAATCGATATAAACAATATATAATTCTAATAGAATCTATCTCAATTTGAGATGGATGGTAGGAGGATGAATAAATGGAACTACGTCAATTACGTTATTTTGTTGAAGTTGCCGAGAGAGAACACGTCTCTGAAGCCGCAGTGCACCTGCATATTGCACAATCAGCAGTCAGCCGGCAAATCTCCAAATTGGAAGATGAGCTTGGGGTTCTTTTATTTGAAAAAACCGGCCGAAATATCCAGTTAACTCCAATTGGTAAAATATTTCTATTTCATGCAAAAACGGCTATACAAGCGATAGAATATGCCAAATATCAAATTGAGGAATTTTTGGACCCTGAACACGGAACCATTAAAATCGGGTTCCCAACCAGCCTCTCCACCCATTTGCTGCCTACCGTCATTTCCGCTTTTAAAGATGAGCAGCCGAATATCGGGTTCCACTTAAGACAGGGATCTTATTCCTCTTTAAAGGAAGCCGTCAAAAATCGCGAAATCGGATTAGCCTTTCTTGGACCAATCCCGATAAACGATCCAGATATCGAAGGTCATATCCTGTTCACGGAAAACATTTCCGCTTTGCTGCCCATAACCCACCCATTGGCGGAAAGGAAGAGTCTGCGCCTAAGTGATTTACGAAATGATCCATTCGTTTTGTTTCCCAAAGGATACATCCTTCACAGTATCGCTATCGAAGCATGCAAAGCAGCCGGTTTCGCACCGAACATCACCTCGGAAGGTGAAGACATGGATTCCATAAAAGGGCTCGTATCAGCCGGAATTGGGGTCAGTCTGCTCCCTGACAGCACCTTTTATGAAGTCACTCCAAGACTGACTGTCAAAATCCCGATCGACACCCCTGAAGTCAAACGGACTGTTGGCATCATCACACCAAAAAACAGGGAATTGGCACCATCGGAAGAACTTTTCTACCAATTTGCCAAAAAGTTTTTCTCTGTTCTCGAGCAATACCAATAAATCATGGTTTTAGAATGTTCCATTCATCTTTCATGCATTCAGCACCATCAGCATTAATATGGTAAAGCCGCCCCTCTTTCCGGAAAAAGCGTATGGAAGCCAGGGGCGCAATCCTTTTAAACTATGAATGTGAGCGAAGGGCCTTTTCCATAAATGATTTCATTAGACAACTTACCTATAGCCAACTGTTCGAATAACGTATCAAGATTATTTGTACAGGAGGAATTGATATGACACCCACCCATTCACATCTTGCTTGGCATGAAACACTGGAACTTCATGAATTGGTCGCAGCCCAATCCATTACCCTTATTAAATTGAAAAAAGCCTATCCGACAATACAGGACCCCATTCTAAAAACGATTTACAGGCAAACCATTGATGCCCTTGCCCAAAACATCATGGAATTGCTGCAATTTTACCCATTGACACCTAAGACGGACCTGGATGGCGATGTATTAAGGGATGAAGCATCTGCCGCTACTGCCGGAGAATTGCTGGGGCTTGCCAAAACATCCATCAAAAATTATGCAGGTGCCATTTCTGAAACAGCCACCCCTTCCCTTCGAAAGGTATTTATTAAACATTTAAATGGAGCCATCGATATCCATTTAAAGATTTTCAACTACCTTTATGAAAGAAATCTCTATCCTGCTTACAACTTAAACCAATTGCTTCAAAATGACGTGGATGTTGCCAATAATGCTCTTTCACAGCCATTCTAAATGCAAAAAAGGTAAGCGCACCGATCGCTTGCCTTTTGCCCCGTTCCGACTCTTAAATGTTATAATATTTAATAATTGGGTTTAATTAGGTTGGTATTATCAAGGGGGTGAAATACATGAAAAAGATCCTATTATCCATCATCATATCCCTGCTCTCATTTTCTTTAGCCGCCTGTAAGGCTGATGATCCAAAACCCGAGAATACCCTTTCAGTTCCTGAGTTATCAGCAAGGGAAAAAGCCATCCTTGAGAATACAAGTGAACATTTCTTTCTTGTCGATTTCAATGTTGATGATACATACAAGAAGATGGCCGTCTGGGTCGAAAAATATGAATTTGGTAAACTTGTCGCACCTGAAATGGGACGCATGACAACTGCCGTCAAAGATAATGGGACAATCATCTTTACGACTTCCAAAACGGTTGATGGCCAAAATCTATCGATGTTCAACATCAGCATTCAAAACGACGATGGTACGGATACAGCCACTTATCCTGAGACCATTGCTGAAAAGGGTTCCAGCGTTTGGGGCAGTCCTAGTAAATTCAATATAAACAACACAAAAAAGCTTGCGTTGGCGAGTATTTGTTATTCAAGCCGAGATGAAGGAATACATACACTTTCCAATGGTTTTTTCAATGACATGGATCGTCATATGGAAGAGTTAAAGGAATACGATGTCGTCTACCTTCTGAGAAGTGAATTTACTAAATGAGCTTACAAGTGCAGGAGACAAGTTGAATCGAACTTGCCCTGCACAGTTTGTTTTTCATTCAAATTAAACGCAAAACTAAATTAAACGAATTAAAGAGAACACGATGAAATCTCCAATTGAGTTCTATAATGATTACTGTTGACTATTACTCTATTTATTACTTTTGGTTTTACACTTCAAATCAGTGAAAAGCTATTATTTTTTAAATATGAAATATGAAAAGGATTGATTAAAATTAGAGCGATTAATGCTAGATTTAAAAGATTAATGAGATTGAAAAATTCCGAATTTTTTCAAGTAGAATTGTCCGATGAAGAACAAAATGCATTTTTACTAATACATGATAAAAATAAAATCTAAAGAATGTAGAAGATAAGTTTATAGATGTCTATCTTTTATCAAATTTCGAATTATCTGACTTATCTCATCAAGACGTACTAAGCTACAGTGAAGATCTTTTAGGGATGAAAAATCAGTGCTCTTATCATGTACATACTTTAAAAGTAGAAGAAGAGTTTGTTTTTGATTTTCCTTTTGACATGATGACTATTCGAAATTATGTACAAGAAATCTTGATAAAATTAAATATCAAAGAACAACTTCCTACCTTTCAAGAAGCTGACTTTGATTACTTATCTCAAGATTAAAAAACAAATGAACAAAAACTATGTAAAAATCATTTTAAGTTTATCTCTCTATTAATCATAGCTATATTTTCTTCAATAGAACTGACGAACATCAAAAATGGACACTTTAAACCTGATGAAAGAAACAATCAAACAGAGTGGGGATCATCTATAGCTAATGAAACACATATATCAGGATATAAAGAATGGATTAAACAATGAAGATGGGTACAGTTATGAAGGGGAAATTGGGTTTATAGGTAAATTAAATAACTCTAAGTGACAATCTATATTCACTTGTCCCTTTTCTTAATGAAAGGCTCTTTTCGTAAAACGTTTACGCCGAGGAGGCTCATCGCCCGCACCAAGGAAAGCGAGCATCTGGAGGGGAAATCAACCACAACTCACTACCTGGTGAATAGCAACAAAGTATGTGAAAACAGCCTAATGAAAAGATCAACATTAAGATTTAAAGGGCCATATACAAAAAAAAAGGCCGTTTAACATGTAAGTTAAACGGCCTTCACCTCTAATTATTATTTAGATTTTTTAACCGTTACTTTTGCTGCTTTTCCTGTATTGCCAGCTTTATCTTTTGCTGAGACGTATAATGCGGAACCTGCTTTTTTCTTGCTGATTTTAACAGAGAATTTTCCGTTTTTATCAGCTTTTGCCGTTCCGATGTTTTTATTGCTATACTTCACGGTTACGGTTGAACCGATTTCCGCTTTACCTGTTACTTTTGTTGCTTTGTCGTTTACTTCATTCACTTTCGGTGCACCTGGAGCTGTTTTATCTTTAACCGTTACTTTTGCTGCTTTTCCTGTATTGCCAGCTTTATCTTTTGCAGAGGCATATAATATGGACCCTGCTTTTTTCTTGCTGATTTTAATGGAGAAGTTCCCCTTTTTATCAGCTGTTGCCGTTCCGATGTTTTTATTGTTGTACTTCACGGTTACGATTGAACCGATTTCCGCTTTACCAGTTACTGAGGTAGCTTTATCGCTTACTTCATTCACTTTTGGAGCACCTGGAGCTGTTTTATCGATAACAGTCACGGTTGCCGCCTTGCTTTCACGTTTTGCTAAGTCTGTAGCTGTGACTGAAAGTTTAGTGCCAGCCTTTTGCTTGCTGATTTTCACTTTGAAATTCCCTTTGCTGTCCGTGTTACCTGAACCAATCACTTTTTTTGCGTTATTTTTGATCGTGATTTTCATGTCCGCTTGTGATTGACCCGTTACATACGTATCTTTGTCACTTAGGGCTTTAACAGTTGGCTTGTTAGGGGTTGCACCCTTATTCACGAATACTTTGATTGAAGATACGGCTAGTTTGGAAGAATCAGAGATATTCACAGTAAGCTGCTGCTCAGCTTTTTGGACCGGAATAGTAACGGTGAATGCTCCGTTAGCTGCCGCCGTTGCTTTACCGAGCGTTTTCTTCCCGTTTTTCACTTCGATTACTGAACCTTTTTTAGCTGAACCAGTCAGTTTTGTTTGGGTATCCATCACAGGATTGACTTTAGCTTGCAATTCCACTGTACTAAGTGCACTATATGCATTCAATCTACCAAATCCTGATACTAAATCTTTTCCGACAGGCAGTTCTTCTTCTGGTATTATGATTTCTCCATCTTCTGGTTCATAGTCCTCATAAGGGTCTACATTATCTTCTTCTTCAAAAGCAACATATTCCGATGTCTCATGAAGGATTTCCCTTACCTCATTCACTTTCAGCCCAGGATTTCCGGATAATAACAAGGCTGTGGCTGCCGCAACATGAGGAGTTGCCATTGATGTACCATCCATGTAAGTAACATTTCCATTAGGTAAAAGGCTCGGGATGCCTGTCCCTGGAGCGACCATGTCCAATTTCGATCCATAATTGGAATAATCGGATACTAAATCAAGGGCATTGGTTGCACCGACGGATATGGCGTATTTAGATGATGCAGGATAAGATAGACCCTCCATCCCATCATTACCGCTTGCTACGACAACCATTACATTCTTGGCTGCGGCATGTTTCAAGGCATATTCAATCGTTCTGCTATATTCTCCGCCCAAGCTAAGGTTTATGACCTTTGCTCCATGATCCACGGCATATTTAATGCCTAGTGCAACTTTCTCCATGTCTCCAGATCCTGAAGAATCCAAGACCTTCACAGGCATGATTTTAGCTACTGGATTGATTCCTTGCATCGAATACCCATTATCCGCTTTGGCAGCGATAATTCCTGATACATGTGTACCATGACCATTGTCATCGATGGCATTTTCTTTCTTATCAATGAAATTCTTACCTAACTCCATGCGAACCGTATCTTTCAAATCCGCCAGTGAATCATCGACACCTGTGTCGACAACCGCTACCATTGTATCCTTTAAATTACGTTTCTTGATAAGGTTCTGCAGTTTTTCGTTATCGATGTCCGCTCCCTTTATGCCCTCTTCACCACCGGCGTTATTTAAAGACCATTGGTACGGTGACTGAATATCGGCTGAAAGTGCTTTGTACGTTTTTACCGCTTCGATGTATTCCACTTCTGGAAGTTTCTCGATATTCGATAGAGCTGCTGTGCTCATTTTAGCTTGATTGTTTAACTCTACAACGTACATATCATCATACAGTACCTCTTGTTGCTTAGGTGCCGCCGATAATGTTCCATATCCTTTTCCTTTTACCTTGGATTGGACTGAACTTAATGACTTCCCAGGTTTAAGTTTGACAATATATTTGTTTTTTATATTCTTCGAAGCTGGAAGTTCAATTCCTGCTTTGCTTGCGATATCGACGATTCTCTCACCTGCAAGCTTATCAAGGTTGATTTTCTTAGCTATGCTGTTCATATCCTTTTTCAATCCAGCTGGAGCGACGTCTGCTGTCTTATTGAATAATGCTTTAATCGCTTCTTGCTGCTTGTTGCTAATGACTGCCGTACTGCTTACTCCATTTTCATTAAGATCCTCAATAAGGGGCTTAATGACGACTAAGTGATTATAGACAGCTTCCCTGGCCGTTTTATTACCAGCCAGATGAATGGCCAGGAATGGGGAAGCCTTATAGTATAAAGAAGAAAGGGAGCGCCCCTCAGATGACTTCGTGAGAACTTCATCTCTAAACACGCGGAGTGTTTTCAACATCGATTCTCCCGATTTCTTATCGTTTACACTCAATTCAACCGGGCATGATTCTTCCCCTTCGTCCCCAGAAGATGGCGGCAATGTAACTGAATGGGCATTGATAGAGTATTCAGCGACGTTTTCCGCATCCGGGATGGGATTTCCCTCATCATCCGTATCGCCGAAATATTCAACTTTAACATAATATGTGCCTTCCCAAGCATATGGGAAATCGACTACAGCTTTTTCATCAGGATAAGAAGAGACAAGATAATTGCTCTCATCTTTTTCTGCTTTTTCTTTATTTTGATATACGGAAATATTCAAGATTTTGTCCGAATTGACTTCGAACTCAGCATGGGAGAATTTTTTTATTTCTTCTTTTGTAGGGGTGATTTGATACCATTGAACATCCGGTTTTTCAAATTTCCCGTCCAAATTGTCTCCATTTTTAATCGTTTTTACATTTTCAATAGGTGTTGCAGTTGCAGCTTGAGAATTTAGTGGAACCATCAAGCTGAAAATCAGTGCAAAAATAAGTACAAACGCCGTAAATCGACTCACATTCTTAAATTTCACAGTTTCCCCTCCAATAATTGGTTAAAAAATAACAGTACTATACCAAACTATCACACTGTAAAATTTTATCAACCAATTTTTTACCTTTTTTATGGCAAATGCTTGATATAATTGGATATTGGGCTAAAAAATGATTCTCATGTACCAATTAAGCAAGATATTTAAGTTCCAATGCATCTCCTACTGCTTGTTGATTCCAAAATTTGATAGACTCATCGCTAATAGATTTAACTCGGGGAAAATCCTAACCATGACCTAATTCCTATGTTCAGCCGATGCCCACGCAAAAAAAGCTGTCCCAGCATAAAACATGCGGAACAGCCCTCAATCGATTTAATTAGTTTGCGACGATATTGACTAATTTGCCTGGTACGGCAATCACTTTACGAATGGTTTTCCCATCGATTTGTTCTTTGATGGAGTCATCCCCCATCGCGATTTCTTCCAGTTTTTCTCTCGTAGTGTCAGTCGGCACCATTAATTTCGCTTTGACTTTTCCGTTTATTTGGATGACGATTTCTACTTCGTTATCCACTAACTTCGCTTCGTCGAAGGCAGGCCATGTTCCGTATGTGATGCTCTCGGAGTGACCTAGTTTAGACCAAAGCTCCTCGGCGATATGCGGTGCAACTGGTGCAAGCAATTTGACGAAGCCTTCGATATATACCTTAGGAAGCGAATCCGCTTTATAGGCATCATTAATGAATACCATCAATTGTGAAATCGCCGTATTGAATTTCAATTCTTCATAGTTCTCGGTCACTTTTTTAACCGTTTGATGATAGACTTTTTCAAGCTTGCCCGTGTCATCCGTTTTGGTCACCTTATCTGTGATCGTATTGTCTTCGTTGACTAATAAACGCCAGATACGGTCAAGGAATCTGCGGGAGCCGTCCAATCCGTTTGTAGACCAGGCAATCGAAGCATCCAATGGTCCCATGAACATTTCGTACATGCGAAGTGTATCGGCACCATGGCTTTCAACGATATCATCCGGGTTCACGACATTCCCTTTAGATTTACTCATTTTTTCATTATTTTCGCCAAGGATCATTCCTTGGTTAAATAGGTTTTGGAAAGGTTCCTTCGTTGGCACGACACCGATATCATACAGGAATTTATGCCAGAAACGAGCGTAAAGCAAGTGAAGCACCGCATGCTCAGCGCCGCCAATATAAATGTCGACCGGCATCCATTCTTTTAATTTTTCAGGATCTGCAAGTGCCTCCTTGTTGTCCGGATCGATATAACGAAGGAAGTACCAGCTGCTGCCTGCCCATTGTGGCATGGTGTTTGTCTCACGGCGCCCTTTTCGTCCGTTTTCATCCGTTACGTTCACCCATTCCTTAATGTTTGCAAGAGGTGATTCGCCTGTACCTGAAGGCTTGATGTCTGTCGCTTTCGGTAAAATCAATGGAAGTTCTTCTTCCTTCACTGCAGACATCGTGCCGTCTTCCCAATGTATGATTGGAATCGGTTCACCCCAGTAACGCTGACGGCTGAATAACCAGTCGCGAAGACGGTATGTTATTTTCTTCGTACCGATTTCTTTTTCTTCCAGCCATTTGATCATGGTTGAAATGCCTTCTTCTTTATTCAAGCCATCAAGGAATTCCGAATTCACATGAAGTCCATCGCCTGTATATGCTTCACTTGTCACATCTCCGCCAGCTACGACTTCCTTGATCGGCAATTCGAACTTGACTGCAAATTCATAATCACGCTCATCATGTGCAGGAACGGCCATGATTGCACCTGTTCCGTAGCTGATCAACACGTAATCAGCAATCCAGATCGGCATTTTTTCGCCGTTTACCGGATTAATGGCATAAGCCCCTGTAAACACGCCTGACTTATCCTTTGCCAAGTCTGTTCTTTCAAGGTCGCTTTTATGTTTCACTTCATCTAAATATGCGTCAACCGCTTTCCTTTGATCAGCTGTCGTAATTTTATCGACAAATGGATGTTCAGGTGCCAATACGGCATATGTTGCACCGAATAACGTATCCGGACGAGTCGTGAACACCGTGAATGTATCATCAAAGCCATCGATATTGAATGTAACCTCCGCGCCCTCGGAACGGCCAATCCAGTTACGTTGCATATCCTTGATGTTTTCCGGCCAATCGACATCATTCAAATCGTCGATTAAGCGGTCCGCATAAGCCGTGATTCGAAGCATCCACTGTTTCATCGGGCGGCGCTCAACCGGATGGCCCCCACGCTCACTTTTTCCATCGATGACTTCTTCGTTCGCCAATACCGTGCCAAGGGCTGGACACCAGTTAACGGCCACTTCATCAATATATGCAAGGCCCTTTTCATATAATTTCAAGAAGATCCATTGCGTCCATTTGTAATAGTCAGGGTCTGTCGTGTTAATTTCACGATCCCAGTCATAAGAAAAACCAAGGGCTTTGATTTGGCGGCGGAACGTGTTGATGTTGTGCTCCGTGAATTCAGCTGGATCATTTCCCGTATCGATCGCATATTGCTCTGCCGGAAGTCCAAAAGCGTCCCAGCCGATCGGATGCAAAACATTATACCCCTGCGCCCGTTTCATCCGTGCCAGGATGTCGCTTGCCGTATAACCTTCCGGGTGACCCACATGAAGACCGGCCCCTGAAGGATATGGGAACATATCCAGCGCGTAGAATTTGCGTTTGCCGCTTTCTTCACCCGTTTTGAATGTCTTGTTGCCTTCCCAATACTGCTGCCATTTCGTTTCTATGCTTCTATGGTCAAAACTCATATTATTTCCTCCTAATTTCCGTATAAAAAAACAATAAAAAACCCCTCATCCCAAAATAGGGACGAGAGGATTATGTATATCTTCCCGCGGTACCACCCACATTGGCGATAGCTAAAATCCGCCCAGCTTAAAACATCATCCGTAACATGGATTAAAACGCCAGGCATTACTTTTTACCTTCACACCTGGAACTCCAAGGCGAGTTCACGACCATCCCAGGTTGACTTGCACCACCCGTCAACTCTCTTTACTGAAATAAAATCGCTACTGTTCCTCATCATAGTCTTTATGAGAATATTTGATTATATTACATTCTAGTCAATTTTACCGATAATTGCAATAGCCGTACATAAACATTATCGACAGGTTTTTCATTATATATGCGAATTCAAGGAAAAACGTGCAAAAAAAAGGGAGCTATGCATCCTAGCTCCCTTGCTCCTTTAATGTCGCAGTAATATCATTTCATTTTTCAATTCATTCAATTGCTGCCGCATCCGCGAAAGCATATCCCGTTGCTGGGCATTCGAACTGGCATACAATCGTTCCATATCAGTCAAAGCCTCTTCGATATACCTTTGCGAATTTTGAAATTGTTCATCATCATAATGCTCCTGCCGAGAGGCCTCGTTAAATTCAAACTCTGCAAAATGGAGAGCCCCTTCACATTGCTCTAAAAAATGATCGACGGATTGTCTGGTTGCCATTTCAAACCCTCTCCTTCGCGTCTCATTTGGATGACTCAGTATCATCTTGTTTAGTTTGAGCAAATAACGAGCGGATTATCATTTTTTTTGAGGAATCATCCTTTATCCCAAAACTTCTCCCCTTGATGGGAAATGAACCGCTCGATCCATTCGGCAAAGCCCATATGGAGTTTCTCGCCTTCTTCAAAATCATCGATATGGCCTTTTACCATTAAATAATCCTTATCACCTTTTGCGACGGCCTCCCCATCGATCACGATATTATCTTGATAAATGCAGGCCACTTTAAAGCATCCTTCGTAAGAACTTTCATATGTGTAATTAACAATATCATCCAGGCTATACAAATCATTTCCCTGACCAGATTCTACGCTATCGAACAGACGGCATCCATTCGTTATTTTCAAAAACTCTTTATAATCATCGGGCAGAAGCAATCCGGTTTTCTTTTCAAAGGAATGAATTTGTTCATCCGAAGCAGGTGAATTGAAGGTGCAAGTGGCTTTGTATATGAACCCATCCTCATTTACTTCAATCACCTGATTATTTTCGGCTAATTTCTTTTTCATTTGATTAATCGCTTCTTCAACTTGACCGGTCATGTCCATCAGCTCCCGATTGGATATAGTCATTCACTAGAGATACTAGAAAAAGCAGCTAATTGTTTAGCCTTCAAGTATACAGTATACGCTTATTTTTCAAAAAAAGACCTAGCTGCCCGAATGTTGTATAATATATGTTGCGCTTTATTTTTTACTTAGGAGGTTGCTGATTTGAATCAAGCAAACCCGTTTATATATGCAACGGATAACAAACGATATCATACATGGAATTACCACTTGAGAAATCATTTTGGACATAAGGTTTTTAAAGTTGCCCTTGATGGCGGTTTTGACTGTCCGAACCGTGATGGGACAGTCGCACATGGAGGCTGTACCTTCTGCAGTGCCTCAGGCTCGGGTGACTTTGCCGGCAGCAGGGTCGAACCGCTCGACGTCCAGTTCAAGCAAATCAGCGAACGTATGCATCATAAATGGAAAGACGGTAAGTATATGGCCTATTTCCAAGCGTTCACGAATACGCATGCACCCGTGGCAGAGCTTCGCGAGAAATATGAAAGTGTATTGACCCAGGAAGGTGTCGTCGGACTCTCCATTGCAACGCGTCCGGATTGCCTTCCGGATGATGTAGTCGAGTATTTAGCGGAATTGAACGAACGCACTTATCTATGGGTTGAACTTGGTCTTCAAACGGTTCATGAAAAGACCGCGACGATGATCAACCGTGCCCATGACTTCGATTGCTACAAAGAAGGGGTCGATAAACTGCGCAAACACGGCATCCGCGTATGCTCCCATATCATTAATGGCCTTCCTCAGGAAGATTACGACATGATGATGGAAACAGCCCGGGAAGTCGCCAAACTTGATGTGCAGGGCATAAAGATCCATTTACTTCATCTATTAAAAGGGACCCCTATGGTCAAACAATATGAAAAAGGCCTGCTTGAATTCCTTGACCGTGACGATTATGTCAGCCTGGTATGTGATCAACTGGAAATAATCCCTCCGGAAATGATCGTTCACCGCATAACGGGTGACGGCCCAATCGATTTGATGATCGGGCCAATGTGGAGCGTCAATAAATGGGATGTTTTGAATGCCATTGATGCCGAATTGCAGCGCCGCAACAGCTGGCAGGGGAAAAATCATCAGACGGGGGTACAATCAGATGAAGCTTGACCGAATTTTGCCATTCGCCAGGATCCTGCTTGAAAAAGCGGTCCAGCCCGGGGATATTACCATTGATGGCACGATGGGCAACGGTTTTGATACTGTCTTCCTGGCAGGACTAACCGGAGAAAACGGACATGTCTATAGTTTTGACATTCAGAAAGAAGCACTCCAAATCACAGCGGCCAAACTGATGTCCGAGAATTTACAGGAACACTGCACCCTCATTCACGATGGGCATGAACAACTCAGCAAATATATCAGAAAAGAACATTCCGGAAAGATCACAGGTGCCATATTCAACCTAGGCTACCTTCCTGGCGGTGACAAATCAATCATCACCCAAGCAGATACGACGATATCAGCTATTGAACAGCTGTTCGAGATGCTTGCACCTGAAGGCATCATCATCCTCGTCATTTACCATGGACATCCAGGAGGATCGGCTGAACGGGATGCATTGATGGATTATGTACAGGACTTCCCTCAACAAAAAGCGCATATCCTGAAATACGGCTTCATCAACCAAGCCAACAATCCGCCATTCATTGTGGCGATTGAAAAGAGATGATCGCTCCTGACACCGTTCTTTCGGAACGGTGTTTTTTCATTTGAAGGAAATGGCTACCCCTCAAATGATCGGCAGCAAATTTCCAATCATAACTTTTTGAATTTTTTGTCTATAATAATTATAATTAAAGAAAATAGATAAGAGGGTGTAGAAAAAATGGAACAGTTGCCTATTTCATTACTGACCGATATATTGACAGAAAGAATCAAAAGGGATTCGAGTGAAGAGTACGGGAATTTTGTCAGATCGCTTAATTCATTGACAGAAAAACAAAAAAACATGGAAGACCTCAAACAATTTGAAAATCATTTTGATAAGTTCCTGCCACAGCTCGATTTAGTGATTTCCACACAAAACCATGATGAAATCATGAATATGAAAGCGACGCTTTTAGATTTATTCGCTAATGACTTGAGCTTTAAATCCATCTATCTCCTATCCACCGCCTTATCCAATAAAAATGAACTTACACATTTGAGCCAATTTATGTATCCGGTTACTTTTTGGGCACCGGTCATCAAATCGTACGAATTGCTTACAAAAGCAGGTTGATCCATTTCAAATAAAAAAAGCTGCTGAATGTCTCACTTCAGCAGCTTTTTCAATTATCCCGCAGGATTTACCGATCAAACGACATACCCTAATATCTTTAAACGATTTTCAACAAAACTCAGCGCATATTGGAATACATCATCACGCTCAGGTTCGTTGAAGATTTCATGATAAAGCTTCGGCCATTCCTTATATTGCTTTTCACTGGCCAGGTTATAATTAAACCACTCACGAACCGCCTTCTTATTCACGATTCGGTCATCTCCGCCCTGCATGACCAAAAGCGGCACATCCTGAAATTCGGGAATCTCTTCAAAAGCATCCTTCATCGCCTGTGCAAGCTCGCGATACCAGCGAATCGAAACCTTCGTGATATATAATGTATCGTTTCTATCGGATTCACGAATTTCCGCACTTCTCGTCGCCATTTCAGGTGTCAATCCGGAATCTACCCTTAACTGAGGCATCGTGATGTTCAAACCATGCGAGATGGTTGTCAGGAACTTCCGCGGCTTCGTCACGAGGCCTAAACATGGAGAAGAAAGAATCACCCCTGCAATGTCCCATTCCTCTTCCTGAAGAAGGCGTATCGAAATCAAACCGCCCATGCTATGTCCAAGTAAAAAGACCGGCAACGAATATTCGTAAGCCTCTTCTATCCAGCTTTTCACTTCGTCTAAATATTCATCAAAGGAATCGATATGTCCCCGGTAGGCGCGAGTTGTCATACCCTGCCCTGGAAGGTCGCCCATGACGACATTGTATCCAGCTGAAAGCCACATTTGTGTTAACCACTTATAACGGCCGTGATGTTCCATCGCCCCATGAATGATGACAATGACGCCTTTTGCGTCTCCTTCTGTCTCCCATTTCCACATTCGAAATCCCCCTTTCACTTTTCACTTGTTGTATACGATCCATGATAGTTAAAATAATATATATAAATTATAACCATATTCGTGATTTTCGCCAAAAAAGAAACCTAACAAGTTGTACATTTATATTATAAATAGCCAAGTGTATTTGCATACGGTATATTAAAATAATACATAAAAACATTCACTTCGGAAAGGAAATGATTGAAAATGATTATTTATCCGTTTAAAGGTAAAGAACCTGATATCGCTGAAAGCGCTTATATTGCTGAAAATGCTGTCGTGACAGGTGATGTGAAAATTGGTGAAGAATCGTCAATTTGGTTCAATTCCGTCATACGCGGCGATGTATCCCCAACCATCATTGGGAACAAAGTCAGTATACAGGATAACAGCGTTCTGCACCAAAGCCCAAATAATCCATTGATCATCGAGGATGAAGTAACCATTGGCCATCAGGTCATTTTACATAGCTGTAAAATCCGAAAAGGAGCTTTGATCGGCATGGGCTCGATTGTGCTTGATGCAGCGGAAATCGGCGAAGGGGCTTTTATAGGTGCAGGCAGTCTCGTTCCCCAAGGCAAAGTCATTCCACCGAACATGTTGGCATTCGGACGCCCAGCTAAGGTCATTCGTGAAATCAACGAAGAAGACCGTCAGGATATGGAACGTATCGTACGCGAATATGCTGAAAAAGGGCAATACTACAAAACGGCAGAACGTATAAAATAAACTGAATATAGCGGGAACTTATAGGACGCACCAAACTTACGAACTCACGAGTATATGAGCCAAATTCACGAGTAAATGAACCAAACTCACGAGTAAACGAGCCAAATTCACGAGTAAATGAACCAAACTCACGAGTATTCGCACCAATCTCACGAGTATTCGCACCAATCTCACGAGTATATGCACCAACCTCACGAGTATTCGCACCAAACTCACGAGTATTCGCACCAAACTCACGAGTATTCGCCCAAACTCACGAGTATTCGTACCAAACTCACGAGTATTCGCACCAAACTCACGAGTATTCGAGCCAAATTCACGAGTAAATGAACCAAACTCACGAGTAAACGCCCAATCTCACGAGTAAATGAGCCAATCTCACGGGTATATGCACGTGAGTGGATTTCTATGGGATTTCTTGAATTACTCCCTCTGACGGCAAAATAAATCAATAAAAAAAGGTGTCCGCTATAAGCGGGACACCTTTTCATTTATTGATTATGCTTGTGCTTTTAATGTTTCTGCTTTATCTGTGCGTTCCCATGGAAGATCGACATCTGTACGGCCAAAGTGTCCGTATGCAGCTGTTTGTTTGTAAATCGGGCGACGAAGATCAAGCATTTTGATGATACCGGCTGGACGAAGGTCGAAGTTAGCGCGAACTAGGTCAACAAGGACTTCTTCGCTAACAGTACCAGTTCCGAATGTATCAATCGAGATCGATACAGGCTCTGCCACACCAATTGCGTATGCCAATTGAACTTCCGCTTTGTCAGCCAGGCCAGCTGCCACGATGTTTTTCGCAACGTAACGAGCAGCATATGCTGCAGAACGGTCAACTTTAGTAGCATCCTTACCAGAGAATGCACCGCCGCCGTGACGAGCGTATCCGCCATACGTATCAACGATGATTTTACGTCCAGTAAGACCAGCATCCCCTTGAGGTCCGCCAATTACGAAACGGCCAGTCGGGTTGATGAAGTACTTAGTTTCAGCATCGATCAATTCAGCTGGAACAACTGCTTTGATTACATGTTCTTTTAAATCTGCTTGAATTTGTTCAAGCGTAATTTCTGCATCATGCTGTGTAGAGATAACGATCGTATCAACACGTACAGGACGGTTATTCTCATCATACTCCACAGTTACCTGTGTTTTACCATCAGGGCGTAAGTAAGCAAGCGTTTCATCTTTACGAACTTGAGCCAGTCGGAATGAAAGTTTATGTGCCAATGAGATCGGAAGCGGCATAAGCTCTTCAGTTTCATTACAGGCAAATCCGAACATAAGACCTTGGTCCCCTGCACCGATTGCATCGATTTCTTCCTCTGACATGTGTCCTTCACGAGCTTCCAATGCTTTATCGACGCCAGCTGCGATATCGGCAGACTGCTCATCAATTGAACTCAATACAGCACAAGTTTCAGCATCGAAACCGTATTTCGCACGTGTGTAGCCAATTCCTGCAATCGTATCACGAACGATACGCGGAATATCCACGTAAGCGGATGTTGTAATTTCTCCAGCAACAAGCACAAGACCTGTTGTTACACTTGTTTCGCACGCAACACGTGCATTTGCATCCTTAGCAAGGATAGCATCTAAAATGGAATCTGAAATCTGATCACAAATCTTGTCCGGATGGCCCTCTGTAACAGATTCAGAAGTAAATAGACGTTTCTTTGACATCATATTTCCTCCTTGGAAGTTAGTATGTTGTAGGCATAAGCCTGATTTTTTACGGAACTCGTTTCCCTCATTAGTTTCAACTATAGACACAGAATTACTTATTAAAAACACAAAAACCTTCCCTGGCAAATGAGGAAAGGTTTAAAATTCTGTCTTCTATCCTTTCACTCTTATCGTTCAAGGGTTTTTTACCTTGCTCAGGTTAGCACCATCACCACTATTCCTTGAAGAACCATCGCTTTATTTTCGGCGATCGGTCTTGGAGTCAAGTTCAATATGGCAGGTTGCTGGGTTTCAAAGGGCCTGTCCCTCCACCAACTCGGGATAAGAGAATCCGTACAATTTAAGATATTATCGTATCTGGTTGGAATTTGTCAATGCTTTTCTAAAAAAGAACATTTCCCCCATAATGGCGTTCACGTGAAAATACGTGTTGGTTCAACGTCCTTAAAGGGTTTCCAAGCCAGGGCGAATAGAAATAATGAAAATTGCCATTAATAATAGAACATTGAGAACAAGAATTGGAAAGGCATCATGATTTACCATTCAAAATTAAGATGCTTCCATGAAAGTATATGCGATCATCCTGACTCGGTTCCTTCCCATTTAAAATGATTAATGCGGCCAGTTGAAAATTATCACAAAAAAAAATAAATAGTATAGACTATTTAAATGAATGTGTTATACTAATTGTAATATAAAAACTTAAACAAAGGAAGGTACCTCATATATGAATTCTGTAGATGTTTCTAATGAGTTACACCAATTATTAACAGGAAACAATGTTCAAACTCAACTTTCAGTTCCTCAATTGGTTGAAAAGGTATTGAGCAGAAACGAAGGCGTTTTAACATCAACTGGCGCAGTAAAAGCTGAAACCGGCAAATATACTGGTCGTTCACCTAAAGATAAATATATCGTGGAAGAAGCATCTGTTAAAGATAAAGTCGATTGGGGTTCAGTGAACCGGCCAATTTCCGAAGATGTGTTCAATAAACTATATAATAAAGTAGTTGACTACCTAAAAGCAAAAGAAGAGATTTTTGTTTTCAAAGGTTTCGCTGGTGCAGACGAATCATCACGCCTTCCTATCCAAGTTGTTAATGAATATGCTTGGCATAATCTTTTCGCCCATACTTTGTTCATCCGTCCAAACGAAGAGGAACTAAGAGGTCACGAATCAGAATTCACAATACTTTCGGCACCTAATTTCAAAGCAGATCCAGAAGTGGACGGAACTTCTTCTGAAACTTTCATCATCGTTTCATTTGAACGCCGCACCATCCTTATCGGCGGAACGGAATATGCAGGAGAAATGAAAAAATCGATCTTCTCGATCATGAACTACTTACTTCCAGAGGCTGGAATCCTTCCAATGCATTGCTCTGCTAACGTAGGACGTGAAGGGGACGTCGCTTTATTCTTCGGACTGTCCGGTACAGGTAAAACAACGTTATCCGCAGACACTAATCGTAAACTGATTGGCGATGACGAGCACGGCTGGTCTTCTAACGGTGTTTTCAACATCGAAGGCGGCTGTTATGCGAAAACGATCAACCTTTCACGCGAAAAAGAACCACAAATTTTCGATGCGATCCGTTTCGGTGCCGTATTGGAAAACGTAGTTGTTGATCCTGAAACACGTGAAGCGAACTATGATGATAGTTCATTAACAGAAAACACTCGTGCTGCATACCAAATGCAAGCGATCGATAACATCGTGAGCCCAAGTATCGCAGGACACCCAAATACAATCATTTTCTTAACAGCTGATGCTTCAGGCGTACTGCCTCCAATCAGCAAGCTTTCCAAGGAACAGGCAATGTTCCATTTCCTAAGTGGGTACACAAGTAAATTGGCTGGTACTGAAAGAGGAGTAACTTCACCGGAAGCTACATTTTCAACATGTTTCGGTTCACCATTCTTACCGCTTCCGGCTACA
Source organism: Peribacillus sp. SIMBA_075 (assembly GCF_046534585.1). Taxonomy (NCBI): domain Bacteria; kingdom Bacillati; phylum Bacillota; class Bacilli; order Caryophanales; family Bacillaceae; genus Peribacillus; species Peribacillus sp. SIMBA_075. The sequence goes on from NZ_JAWRYN010000031.1 coordinate 49,359, forward strand.
CGCTATGCTGAAATGCTTGGAGATAAAATTGACGAGCACAACGCAAAGGTATACCTTGTCAACACTGGATGGACTGGCGGTGCATACGGAACTGGCAGCCGTATGAAACTTGCTTACACTCGCGCGATGGTACAAGCGGCACTTGAAGGCGAATTGGCAAATATCGAGACAATTAAAGACGATATCTTTGGTTTGGATATTCCACTTCATGTTCCTGGTGTTCCTGACGAAGTGCTTCAACCAATCAAGACTTGGGAAGATTCTGCTGCATATACACAAGCAGCAACAGCTCTTGCTGCCCAATTCCGTGAAAACTTTAAAAAATTCGGAAGCGTTCCAAGTGAAATCGAAGAACTTGGCGGCCCGACAGCATAATAAATTGTACCCAAAAGGACCAAGCCCTTGCTTGGTCCTTTCTTTATAAACTGACTAAGCTGAGCAAAAAATCAACCATTACAATCTCACTGCTGTAAAAGCCACACATTAGCCTGAAGCGCCAGGCAAACCAAATCTGCTCTTCACATGTCCGCATAGGAAGTCATATTTACAGAACATATAGTATTATCCAATCTATACTTTTGAATTAAAAACAGCCAAGAATCTGTCTCCTATGTTCCAGCTAGTGGCTATCATTCCATTTGTTCAGAAAGCCCGGGGAAAGGTCTCCTGAACCAATCCTATACATCCTGCTGGCCATATAATAAACGAGAAGTTCGTCATCCATTTTCCATACTATAAAACCACTCCTCTTGCCCGCCCCACCTCCTCCTAACTAATATAGACTTCGCTGCAAATAAAAAATTACAGGTTCATCCTATTATTATTTCAAATGATTTTTTAACATGTTGCAAAACTTAAAGGGTGCTGACTGAGTCAACACCCTTTATTCTCTATCCTATCCATTTCCGGCCTTGCAGCAGAAGCAGTTGTTTATTAGATAATCATTTTGTTCCTTACTTCTTTCAAATGCTCTGTTTTATATTCGAATACATTGCCTAAGTTGACAATTTGGGTGTTATGTTTATTTGCATCAATGCAATTTCGAGTATCCAAAATTATTTTATGAGCCATCTTATTCGAAAGTTTGTCATAATCCATTTCTTTAAATTCATTATGATCAGTTAAGACAAGAATCAGGTCGGCATCCTTTACAGCGTCTTCGACAGAAACGACTGGCATTTTTCCAGATTGGACATGTGGGTCATGCAAAGATACTTCCACCTGATCCATGCTCATCAGGATATTTACAACATCAATGGCCGGGCTTTCACGGATATCATCTACATTTCCTTTGTAGGCAAGTCCAAAAACCGCTACCTTCGGTTTACGGATACCTTCAAGTAACATCCTGACACAATTGACGATATAATACGGCATAGAAACGTTCGTGTCGCGGGCTAATTTGATGATTCTAGCTGTCTCAGGAGCTTTAGCGACAATGAAATAAGGATCGACCGCGAGACAATGTCCACCTACCCCTGGTCCTGGTTGATGAATATTTACACGTGGATGCTTATTTGCCATTGATATGACATCCAATACATTGATATCCAATTGGAAGCAAACTTTAGCCAACTCATTCGCAAGAGCAATATTCACATCACGGAAGGTATTTTCCATCAACTTGGACATTTCAGCCGTTTTCGCATCCGTACGAATGATTTCCCCTTTAACGAAAGTTTCATAGACAAGGCTTCCTTTGTAGGAGCAGGCTTCTGTAATGCCGCCGACGATTCGGTTATTATGCACCAATTCTTCTAGTATTCTCCCAGGCAAGACACGTTCCGGACAATGTACGAGAAAGATATCTTTCCCGATCGTTAGCCCTGACATCTCAATCAATGGCTTGATATGATCATCCATGCTCCTTGGTGCAATCGTCGATTCAATAATGATGACATTTCCCTTCTGAACAAAAGGAAGAATACTTGAAGTTGCTTGTATAACATAGGTAAGATCACACGATTGGTGTTGATCTTCATTGTTTGGAGTTGGGACCGCAATGATGAAAACATCCGCAGGCTCAGGATTCAAGGCAGCACGAAATCTTTTGGCATCTAGCACTTCATTTAACACTTCTTCTAGTCCAGGTTCTTCAATATGGAGCTTTCCATTATTCAATTTATTAATAACATCAGGATGGATATCCACGCCAACAACATCTACTCCATGTTTTGCGAACATTAAAGATGTTGGAAGTCCTATATAACCTAGTCCCATTGTACATAATTTCATAATAACCACTCCTCATCATATTTTCTTCTAGTATTCTAGTTTTGTTAAGCTGATTGATAGATTTGGATGAAGATTTCTTTCTCTTGCTTCCAATTGTATTTTAGGCGGGCTTTCAGACAGTTGCTGCTCATTTCCGCTCTTTTTTCTGGATGCTTTAATAAATAATTGACTCCGTCTGCAATAGAACGGGGATCATGGGAGTCGACGCACATACCAACTTTCTCAGTGTCTACTACCTTTTGAATTTCTGGAAAGCTGCAGGCGATGACAGGAACTCCGCTCATCATATATTCAAACAACTTATTGGAAGAAGCTGAATAATGATTAAAGCAGACATTATTCAATACCTGAAAACCTAAATATGCGTTTTTCGTATAATGAAGCAAATCATCAACAGGCACCTTCGGGATAAATTTCACCCGATGTTCGAGGCCCATTGCCTCTACCTTTTTTATTAATTCAGGCTTGATCTTTCCATCTCCAATGAAAACAAGCGTTCCAGCTTCCATCATCGGCACTGCCTCAACCACTTTCTCTAACCCCCTGCCCGTTTGAATGCCGCCTTGATATAACAATATCGGCTCGTCCTCTGGCAGCTTGAGCAACTCGTGTAAATCCACGACTGTACTTTCCTCAGGCAATGTAGGGATTGGGTAGTTATGGACCACTTTCGGATACAGACCGTATAAGTCTTCATTATATTTAGCACGAGTATGATTTTCGGCAATCATTTCGTCGACAAATTTTAATAGAAACTTTTCCATTATCCCGTAAATCCGGCTATTATAACCGGTTCTGCTCGTTTGAACTTCATGAGAATCATATATGAGCTTTTTACGTCTTAGAAATTTACTGCTGATCGCTCCCTGCATTAACGTATTCAAATCATTCGAATGATAAAAGTCATATTTCTTTTTACGTCCGTAATGAACCATTTGAAAAAAAATATAGCTTCTTGTCAAAAGATTCGGTAGTTTTGTTTTCGTAACAATTGTGGCGATTATTGCAAGAAGCGCCATAACACTCACCAATACGACAGTACTGATCCAGCCCGTAATCAGGTTCATGTTCAACAAGGTATTCCAAACCAATAAAGTGAGAACGGTCAATTCAAACATCTTATTTTTCACTTTTTTCACGATTCTAAGTACTCTATTAAGTCTATCCCAGCGATTATTCACTCGAATGACATTAAATCCATTTTTATGTTTCTCTTTTTTTTGTAATTCTTCATTTTTCCAGTTATGAATGGCAATTAAGTCGACTTCATAACCTTCTTCAGTAAGGGCAGTGCACTCCCTTAGAACCCGTGCATCGTTGGTAAAATGATTCCACACAAACATACATACCTTCTTCGCCATTTTTACCTCCACTTTTCCAGATATGCCGTCAGCTAGATGCTTCCATCACGTTAATGAGCCCTTGAATATTTTTTGACCATAGAAAATTTTGTTTTGCATATCGATGGCCATTTTCACCCAGCTCTTCGCGAAGAGCCTTCTCAGAGGCCATTGTTAAAATATGTTGACTGATTTCATCAACCTTTCTACTATCTGCCACAATCCCGCATTGCGCCTCCGAAATCATTTGCCTGGCGCGCCCGCCGACATCACCGACAATCGGTTTCCCTACACACATATAGTCGATTATTTTCCCAGGCAGCACCTTGTTAAAGACATCCTTCTCAACTAAGCTTACATACGCAATATGGGATGAGGATACTTCATTAAGAGTCACCCTCCTGTTCATCGCTTTGATGACCCTTATATTGGTCAACCCTTTAGAGGATATCTCGTCTTGGACTTCGGACATTCGATAGCCATATCCAATAATCGTGAACTCAATTTGTTTATGTTCTTTCAGTGTTTCAGCAACTGCTATTAACTTTTTAATATCTTGGGCAAGTCCGATATTACCCGTATAAACGACCTTGATCCTATTTTCCGAAATTGGCGGAAGCCTTTTTTTCAAGTTCAGCTCGTCTGCAGTAAGCGAGTTTGGAATGAATTGGATATCATCATCTTTGACTCCTTTTGAAAGGATATAATCCCTAAATCCAGGACTATTGATGATAATTTGGTTAGAGTGTCGATATATTTTTCTTTCAAGGAAAAAAGCCATTTTCAAGATCCACTTATTCGTGAATACGCCTACTCCCTGCAATGATTCGGGCCATAAGTCTCTTACATCGGTTATTAGCTTTGCCTTCATTTTTTTCTTGGCAATCAATGCCGCAAATATCGGGAAAATAGGCGGGGTCGTGACAAACACATAGTCATATTTTTTTTCCAATCGAATGATTGTGTAAATGAAGAGCCACATCGCTTCCAAATAATGAAGCAAGCGTCTCCACATATTGCTTGTATACCTCTTCACTTTATCTGGTTGAATCCTGATGATATCTTTTTCCTCAATATCGACTTCATCCCAAAAATGGGAATCCTGATATAAACTTTGATGAGGATAACTCGGCTTCAAAGTGATGACTGTAACCTCATAGCCGCTTCGCTTCAAATTGAGATATACATTTTTCATCCTGTTTCCTGCGCTCCCAATTTCAGGATAAAAGTTTTGCACAATCATCAGGACACTTTTCATATGAGCCTATCACCTCGATTCTTAATATCGTCCTGCTTTTTATTGTAAATGGACGATATTAAGCGGGGGTTAAAGAAATATAAAGTCCCTATTAAGTTTGTAAATATTCTGTTAATTGTTGCGTTAATAAAATTTTTCTTTAGAACAACTCGTTATAATAGGGAGGAAATAAAGAAAGCGAGGAAATCATAATGCCTAAAAATCGTTTAAAGGTCATGACTGTATTTGGGACAAGACCGGAGGCCATTAAAATGGCACCTGTCGTATTGGAACTGAAAAAACACCAGGAAGAAATCGAAACCATCGTAGTGGTCACCGCCCAGCATCGAGATATGCTTGATCAAGTCCTGCAATGTTTCAAAATAAGACCAGACTACGATTTGAATATGATGAAAGAAAGACAAACATTAGAAGAGATCACAACTCGCGGTATTGGGGAACTGAGCGCTCTTATGAAAGAACTGCAACCAGATATCGTGCTCGTTCATGGAGATACAACGACGACTTTCATCGCCAGCTTAGCCGCTTTTTATAATAAAATTCAAATTGGCCATGTTGAGGCTGGTCTTCGGACGGGTAATAAGTATTCTCCATATCCTGAAGAAATGAATAGACAGCTGACAGGCGTCTTAGCTGATTTGCATTTTGCCCCAACAAATCAGGCAGCAGAGAATCTAATTTTGGAAAATAAAAAGAGTGATTCGATCCATATTACCGGCAATACGGCTATCGATGCTTTGAAAACCACAGTAAGGAAAGACTACGAACATCCAATTCTATCTGGCTTGAATGGAGATCGTATGTTATTGATGACAGCGCACAGACGAGAGAATATCGGTAAACCAATGGAAGAAATATTCCGTTCCGTCAAACGGCTGCTTGAAGATCATACGGATATCCAAGTTGTTTTCCCACTTCATAAAAACCCAGTCGTCCGTGAAATTGCTTACCGGATTTTTGGTGAAACGGAAAGACTTCACTTAATAGAGCCGCTTGAGGTGCTTGATTTTCATAATTTTGCGGCGCACGCCCATCTAATAATGACAGATTCCGGAGGGGTGCAAGAAGAAGCTCCCTCACTTGGTGTTCCTGTCCTTGTATTACGCGATACGACAGAACGGCCAGAAGGGATTGAGGCTGGCACCCTTCTATTGGCAGGAATTGAGGAAGAACGAATTTATCAATTAGCCACAGACTTACTTACAAATGAAGAAACCTATAAAAAAATGGCGACAGCTTCCAACCCATATGGGGACGGGTTTGCTTCAAAGCGGATTGTTGAAATCCTATTAAAGCATTGTGAATTGCAATCGCCCCTTCCATTATGAAAATAGTTCATGAAAGTAAGATAACGGAAAACGCCTGCCACTTTAGCGGCAGGCGTTTTCTCATTGGGTTGGATTTTAAAACGGATCACTTCCACTTTCAGGTTCTAAGCCAATGTCGGCAGTGCTTGTTCTTCAGCAGCACTTATATAGGCGGGTGAAGAGTCTTCTCATGCAATTAAATGCCAACACAATAGCCTGAATGAGACCCAACGTAAATTAAATTGTATGGACCCATAGAGGAGGCCATAAGCATGGAACAAGCCCTTGAAGAGGAAAAAGCTTTTTTAGTAGGATTTCTGGAAGGGTACCGCTTTATTAAAGAGCCCCAGAGATCAGGTGGAGGTCTGACTCTGGTTTAGAACATACAATCCGATATGCTATAAAAATAGAAATTATTTAGATAGACGAAGGTCGTGATCAAAACAGTCGAAATCGTAGTAATGCCAGAATACACATGGTTTGGTACATCTTTTGAGTAACGTTTGCGTTTGCGTACATACTGATCATAACGTTTGCAAGAATGCACGCCCCTAAGACAATCGAAGAGAACGGCATACAAAACGTAAACAATCCCTCATCCTGGTAACAAGTTAAGGGATTGTCTTTTTTATTGGCTCTTTTCGTAAAGATTGTTGTTTTTAAAACGAAACTATTTAAGGTTGATTGGAGCGGAAGTGCGAGACTCC
>NZ_JAWRYN010000213.1:0-363 GCF_046534585.1 Peribacillus sp. SIMBA_075
GTAGTATACTAGAATCTCTATAAGGTAACAGAGAAGGAGATTCTAGTATGGTATATTGGCTATTATTACTTGTTACAATTATTTTTGAAGTAGCTGGAACAATCGCAATGAAACTATCAAATGGTTTAACAAAGCTCGTTCCAAGTGTACTTATTTTCGTATTTTATGGAATTTGTTTCAGCGTATTTGCTATTGTTGTTAAAAAGATTCATTTAAGCATTGCTTATGCAATTTGGTCTGGTGTGGGAACGCTACTTATTACAATCATTAGTGTGTACTTTTTTAAAGAGCATATTAATTTATTCCAAGCATTTTGTATTCTCTTTATTGTTTTAGGAGTAATTGGACTGAAAGTGTCATCGG
>NZ_JAWRYN010000214.1:0-362 GCF_046534585.1 Peribacillus sp. SIMBA_075
CGCAAAAGTATTTTTAGGAAACTATAATATGCTTCTGCTCGATGAACCAACAAACTATTTAGACTTAGCGACGCAAGAAGAATTAGAAATCATGTTACGAGAATACCCTGGCACAATACTTTTCATTAGCCATGACCGTGCCTTTATTCGCTCTGTTGCAGACCATATTCTACAAGTAGATGAGAGTGAACCAAGAATATTCCACGGTAATTACGAGCAATACACAAAAAGAACCACCCAAGCTTCTGTAAACGTTACTGAACAAGAATTATTACGATTACAAACAAAATTAACAGAAATCATCAGCCGGATTTCTATCCCAAATCAGCATGATGACATCACATTTCTCGAACAAGAATACG
>NZ_JAWRYN010000215.1:0-362 GCF_046534585.1 Peribacillus sp. SIMBA_075
CTATATCTTCCCTTTTTTAATACATTATCATTCAAGAAAATATGTCATTACATGATATATGTCCATATCAAACGATAGCTCATTTGCATATTGTATGTTGTATCTTAAAATAAAAGGAGGAAATAACAATGGGCTTCGCACATGGTAATGGATTCGCGCTATTAGTCGTATTATTTATCCTCTTAATCATCGTCGGTGCTGCTTGCTTCTGCTAAGTAGTTATCGTCATATGATATGTGGATGAAAAAACTATAAAAGCGGACACCTATTTTTAGGTGTCCGCTTTTCACTTCAAAAATCTCCTAACCTATTACCAAATAGTACCACTAGGAAAATATTTTACATCAAAAAGTTAGCAGTGT
>NZ_JAWRYN010000216.1:0-361 GCF_046534585.1 Peribacillus sp. SIMBA_075
GGGCTTCCTCACGCAAAAGTGGCGTATCCGTATCGCCTGGCGAGACGCAGTTGACACGAATATTCTCGGGTCCGTGATCAATCGCCATGGCGCGTGTCAGATTGACGACGCCGGCTTTGGCTGCGCAGTAAGCTGCTGCTTTGTCGCCGCCCTTGATTCCCCAGCCAGAGCCTGTATTGATGATACTGCCGCCGCCCGATTTTGCCATGATGGGAATCACAAATTTGGAGAGGTTGTACGCACCTTTGAGGGAGACGTTTATCACCAGGTCCCAATCCTGCTCCTCCAGCTCTACCACCGTTTTGCGGCGAATGACACCCGCGTTGTTAAAAAGGATATCGATACGGCCGCAGGCTTCCTC
>NZ_JAWRYN010000217.1:0-361 GCF_046534585.1 Peribacillus sp. SIMBA_075
TCCATGTATTCCGGTTTAGAGCGGCAATCGTTCCGAAAAGAAGTCCGAAAAACAAGGCGACTGCTATTGCTTGCAAACCGATAAGTGCAGAAGCTCCAAATCCATCCTTGATCATGTCGTTGACTCCACGTGTCTCCGATTTGATCGAAGGCCCTAAGTCAAGCATTGCCAAACTTTTCAGATAAGAAAGATATTGCATAGGCAATGGTTCATCCAAATGATATTTCGCACGCAAGTTCAGCAATATTTGCTCGGGTAGCTGATCTGACTCAGATGCAAACGGGTCACCCGGAATCATATGCATGAGTGAAAACGTCAGCGTCACAATAATCCACAAGGTGAGTACCATCATAAGAATTCT
>NZ_JAWRYN010000218.1:0-361 GCF_046534585.1 Peribacillus sp. SIMBA_075
GCTTTTGCGCGGTGGGCGCACTTTGTGTCAGGCGTACTGCTGGTGCAATGGAAATGCCATGAGAAACGGGAATTCCTGTTAACATGAACGATTCACCTTCCCTCTATCAGGAGCTTGCGTGAAACATTTGCTGAATAGCCAGGGCTACATGCTGCTCATCCGAGCCCTCGATTTGGACTGTGAGGTGATCACCCTGTGCGACACCTAATGTCATGATGCCAAGAATACTGCGGCCATCCGCTTGTTTATCTCCCTTGTTCACGGTGATTTTCGATTGGGATTGGGCTGACAGGTTAACTAAAAGAGCGGCTGGACGAGCATGAAGCCCACCCTCGACCATTACCGTTACCTGAAATTCAAT
>NZ_JAWRYN010000219.1:0-360 GCF_046534585.1 Peribacillus sp. SIMBA_075
GAATTTCAAGAGGAAGAACAATCCGAGAAATCATCGTTGCAATTGGAATTATTGCACCTATTATTACAACGTTTTGGTTTACTATACTAGGGGGATCAGGTGTATTTTATGAGTTAATGAATCCTGGTTCTATCTCGACCGCATTAAGTGAATCTGGTATGCCAGCGGCTATGATTGCAATTACAGAGCAACTGCCACTATCTAATATTATTGGACCTGCATTTCTTTTATTAACAATTTTATTTGTAGTGACAACAGGAGATTCAATGGCTTATTCGATTTCAATGGCAGTGACTGGAGATGGAGATCCTAGAATTAGTTTGCGAGTTTTTTGGTCGCTTATTATGGGCGCAGTTGCGG